>JBARDR010000783.1:0-3152 GCA_049795335.1 Gelidibacter sp.
CACCGTAACTCTTCTGGAAGAAACCGGTGGCGATATGGTAACCTGGTCCTCTGCCGGAGGTCCAGCAAGCCTTATAGGCGATAACAATGCTGCATTCGCCTTAAGGCTCAGCCCGACTGGAGCTGCTGTTTGGTATAAATCTCTCAAAGATGGTGGAAAGGCCATCAGTATTCGATATGAACTGAAATTTATGATGCGACTCCCCAGTCTGGAAATAAGAGCTTGGGCCGGATCCAGCCAAGCCAGCAAAATTGAAAGAGAAGCGGAGCGTAAAATCATCAACATGGATCAGGGATGCAGCGATCCCGATGTGGAACGTATCGATGTAAAATCAATAACCAGCACTTTAATGGAAACAGGCTTGGTGAACATTGAGGTGAAAAAGGGATCAACTGAAATTTCAGATGAAAATGTAAGCCAGTTGCGAAACCTCGCCATTGGAATGATTGAAGAAAAAATAAAAGAAATTATTAAAAGCAGGATAGTGGGAATGACAGCTGACGAAAGGAAATCATCCCTGCTTACGCTAGTTCAAGAAGAAGTTAATTCATTTGTTGAGCTTCGTTTTAGCCAGCAAGATGTTATTGAATGGGGTATAAACCCCCAGGGAACCATCATGAATTTCCTCGAAAAGGTTCCTGAATCAAGGAAACAAGCTGTAACCAAATTGGTAGATCTCAGCAAATCCGAGGTGGAAACCATTACCATAAACAGCGTGGTGAATGCACAATGGGATATAGAACCAGTGGTAAACACAGTAAAATTGGATATCCGCTATCCAAAGGCCGACCAAAAACACTCTGTCATTTTCAACAAAGCAAACTTCACAGATACCTGGCATCTGCGCAGACCAAAAAATGATGATGGAATTGCCGAATACACTTCGGAAATCTACTTTAATGGACTTTCCGAACCCCTTGTAATGGAGGGAAAATCTGTTTATCAGGATATCGTTATAAACGTTGGGCACAAAGGATATTTTGATCTTAACTTTAAGCCACATCCCATTTTATTATCCTTGACAGGCGACAATGAAATTATCGCAATCCAAGTGGATTTAAGCTATAAATCACCTGAAGATACAGACCATTTTGAAGAAACACTAGTGGTAAAACCAGATGTTCCCGACGGCACTAATTTTAAACGCTTGGTAGGTAAAAACATCGATGCTCCCTTGATTTACAAAACGAAGTATTTTTCCAAAGATGGAACAACCATTAACATGCCAGAAAAAAAATATTACGAAACAGAAAATGGAACAACAACCATTCTTGTAGAATCCCCTTACCAGGACACACTTGATATTCCAGTAGAATTGGCACAGGTCCCTGACGCTTCTATGAAAAAAATAATTGTAGAATTTAAATACAATGATGAAGACAATCATTTTCACAGCAACTCCAAAACAGAACTTTCAGCTGAGGATGAATGGGATTCAGCAGTGGCTAAAATTCTCTTGATTGATCGGGAAAAAAATGACTTTGAGTACCAATATAAGATGATTTCAAATTCTGCTATTACAAAATCGCCGTGGATCAATGGCAAGTCGGAAGAAACTTTAATCCTGCCCTTTTTGGTAGTGAGGATAGACCATTCGATGCTCTCGTTGGGTACTAAATACGCAAGTGCATTATTAAGCCTACAGGCTGATTTAAATGGTTCTACCATATCGCAGGAATGGATGTTAAATAAAGATACTGAACCTGTTCAATGGTACATTCCACGGGCCGATACGAATTCCGTGACCTACAACTATAGATTAAAACTGATAGATGTCAATGGGATCGAAAAGGATGTTTCGGGAAATGGTAACAGCTCTATCTTATTGTTGAAGGATGCCTAGAAAACCTGCTTCATAAAATTCAGAAACAACCACTGGCTTTTGCCTAAATAAAAAAAAAAAAGAAGAAAAACGATGCTAAGCTACAAGCCTCCATTTATACAATCCGGAAATCTCACAATCTTTAGCGATGACGTAAACCCCGATGTTTTTTATTATGTGTGTGTTGAACCAAATATCATCATAAACACCGATGGTACTCCGCAAATTGAAGCTTATGCCATTATACCCGAATCCGGGGTTGGCGAAAGAGAGAGTATTTTGGAAGCAGGTATTATGATGGACATTGACCTCGCACCAGGTGAAAATGCCTTAAAAGATGCCCGCAAAGCCATCAGCAAAATATATGGTCAGCCTCCAAAACAATTGGTTCCTGCGCCTATTCATGATGGAAAGGTGAAAATGATAATGGCGAATGCCGGCGAAAAACCAGATCCTACGAAGTGGTATATAAGTCCGGAAATCAATTCATCCGTAATGGGGGACAACAACGCAGCTTTGGTAGCCAAAACCACAGGGGAGCAAGCGAAATTGTTGATTGCGGCACTTAATTCGGAGGTGGTGGCGGCAAGTATTCACTACAGTTTAAATATGCTTGGTATAGCCCCTGTATTTAACGCCAGAATGAAAGTAGATTGGAAAAAAGTTTATCATCATTTTGAAAAGTTTGATAAAGAGAATTTTATATTCTACACCGATGAAATTACGAAAACCATTGATGAACTTAAAGAAACGAGTTCCATTGAAATACAGATAGAAGAGCTTGATCCAGATATAAAAGCGGAAGCATTAAAAAGCATACTGAACGAACTTAAAACAGAAGTTCTCAAAAAGAGATTTGATCCAGCACCCTCACCCTTAAGTGCTGGGGAAAAAACCGAAGACAGAATAGCTGCTGGCGTAAGTAGGGTTTTGGCGTCGGTTGCAATTGGGGGACATCATATTTTAAGAAATATTAATGAGGAACAACTTATAACTTCCGAAATTAATCTAAGTCAAAAAAACGCCAAGCTTTACCCCTATTACCCTCAGTCTTTACTAATTTCCATGGTGCGTCGTGCTGGTGGAATTAAAGACAAAATTAAATGGATTAAACTCGATGAAATCCCGTTTATCAACCAATCGGTGGAAGTGAATTTACCTGCGGACAGTTTTACCGATACCAATATAAAATCCGTACTACTAAATTGTAGGGTTTTAAAAAAGGGTTCCGATGTGGAAGTAGCAACCCAAAGTCTCGTTTTTGATGCTCCCGAAAAAACAAAAGCCGTTTTCAATTTTACCCGTGAAAAAAATGTGGAATATGTTTATC
>JBARDR010000784.1:0-2064 GCA_049795335.1 Gelidibacter sp.
CGTTTTTCCGGCTGAGAAAAACACCCTTGTTTTGTTGGTGTTTATATTTCCCATGCTTGTTGCTGGTGTATGGACGGTTCTTGAAGCTTTTTATCTCAATAAATTAATTCGGATCCACAAGTTTGCCAATCGGCATTCGGAGATTGATGATATTAAGGGAGATGTTGGGAATGAGTAGATGAGTTGGCGGTCTTCATTTGGCAGTCTTCAGTCTCAGAATGCAGCAAAACATACCGCGTTAAGAACAAGATCCTTCAGTTCATTCTCGAAATGTGCGGGACATTTATCAACACCTCCGTCATCCGTTCGGTTTCGAACTTCAAGAAATCAAAAATCGTTAATCAACAATCTTTAATATCTATGCTTCTTCGTTGAAATACACCTTATAATAGTGCATTTTTTTAACTTCGTCATAACCGCGTTCCAAATATTCTGCCGAAGCGTCGGGCGCGTCGATATCTAATTTAATCTGGATATTGGTGTCGAGTTTAATCTCTGTTTTAATCTTCTGTTTTTCCTTTTTTAGGACGCTTTCAGAAACATCAAATTGATTGCGTATGATGAGCTCATGATTAGTTTCATAGCCTTTTTTGTAATCTTCAAATAACACTTTGTATTCGTCATTCTCAAAAAGATCATCTTTAAAGCTTTCCACGTTAATCACTTCGTTTTCCTTGAAAAAGTCGATAGTTTTGGCTAAAAATGTACTTTTTTCTTGAATTCCTAAATTTGGTTTTAAAATATTTTCAGAAAAATCCTTACAGAGTTCGAGGTAATTTTTGGTATGTTGGTTATGATCATCGGGATATTTGATGTTCAAAAAATGTTTGATCCAATATTGTGTATCGTAAGAGTTGTTGTCCACACTCAAAACGATATTACCTTCGGTATCGGAAGTATTAAGGATCAGGCATCCTTTGTCCACTTTTTTGATAGGAATTCCTTTTTGGGTAATAATGTCGTAGCTGTCGTTTTCTAAATAGGTCTGAAAAAATTCCGCTCTATTTTCAATTTTAAATATGCCAATGGCTTTCACAAACAAATCTTCATATTGTATGTCCTCAAAAATACAAACCATGACATCGCCGGTTTTTATTTGTGCAGAATTACTTTGTTCAAATAAATGGGTTGCGATGTGTTTTGAAACTTCTAAAAAGTCACTGTCGTCAGCAAAAAGTTGTGTCGCATACGTGTTGATTTCATTGAGACTGATGTCGGAATGGTGATTAAATCGATAGCTTTCCACTAAACTTCCGAAAGGGCGTAATAAATACGGCAACATCAAGTCATAACTGATTTCATCAAAGTCCAATTCCTGTTCAGAAAATGCATTTTTGGTGCTATTAAATTTATTGCCAACCTTATGAAGAACGGCTTTTGAAATAGAGGCTTTGGTACGTTTGATCATGATAGACTGCTTGCTTTTTTGAAGTTTACAATACTACATAAATTTGACTGAAATCAAATAAAAACGCCAAAGAAAAATCTTTGGCGTTCTATAAACGAGGCCACTATTTTGTTGATGTTCGTTTTCTTTGAATAAGACTCGCTTCGCTTTCTTCGCTTTTTCAAAGGCTTATCTACCTTGAAATTGGCGTTTTTAAAGCCTTCACGATATAAGTCTATGTTCTATATTCTAACAGCGCAGCGGTCTTTCCTGTTATATCTTAATAAACTCCACACGCCTATTTTGTGCTTTTCCATCAGCAGTATTGTTTTCGGCAACAGGAACGCTTGCGCCTTTACCATCCGTTTGCAGCCGGTTGGCGGGAATATTGTAAAGATTGACAAGAGCATCTTTTACCGCTTGAGCACGTTCTTTTGATAATTTCAAATTGGTGTCGCTATTGCCATCTGCATCGGTATGACCCACAATATTCAGATTTATGTTTTCGTCTTGGAGTAAGACTTGCGAGATCTGCAATACAATGCCCATGGACTGCGGTTTTATTGAAGCTGAACCTGAATTGAAAAGAATGCCATTTGTAGATATTTTACCTTCAGATAGCAATTTTCTGCGCAAGTCTTCCCCTCCGTCAGCGATTCTGAGATTCGATATAAACA
>JBARDR010000785.1:0-2127 GCA_049795335.1 Gelidibacter sp.
GTTTTAAGTAAGGAAGGGTTTTGGTACACCCACATGGAAACATTGGGTGGCCGGAGAAAAGTTAATCCAGAATCCAAAAATACAGTATGGCTACATCCCTCATTCAGAGGCTTCGCCGATTATATGGAAACTTCTGAATTTAAAGAGGCCTTCAAAACATTGGAGGTGTTGGCCTCTGCAAAAAAATGCGCCATCATGTGTTCGGAAGCGGTTTGGTGGCGCTGTCACCGCTCTATGATTTCCGATCAGCTGAAAGCCGATGGTTGGCCCGTGATGCATATTATGGGAGCTCATCAAGCACAGGAACATCCTTATACAAAACCAGCAAAAGTGATCAATGGGCAATTGGCCTATCACTGAATAAAAATCAATAACACCAAGCGCCGTATGACACAGCGAAATATTTTAGTAACAGGTGCTTCTGGAACCGTCGGTTTTGAAGTGCTCAAACAGTTGCTTGAAAAACGAAGTTATCATATTACTGTTTTTGATAAGAAAACCAAACTTTTAGTTGAAAAGTTAAGGGCTTATAAAGACAAGGTACAGCTCATTTTTGGCGATATCACAAATCCTTTTGATGTTGCAAAAATTCCTAATATTGACGCTGTCATTCATCTGGCAACAATTATTCCTCCTCTAGCCGATAAGAATCCTGAGCTTGCCGAAAAGGTAAACACCCAAGGCACACAAAATCTTATTCATCACTTAGAAAAAACTTCTCCGAATGCATTTTTTATGTACAGTTCCAGTATTTCGGTATATGGCGATCGCGTTGAACATCCATTTATAAAAGTTGGAGACTCATTAATGCCAAGTGAAAATGATGTCTTTGCGGAAACTAAAATTGCAGCGGAGGAAAGTGTTCAAAAAAGTCAATTGGATTGGACGATTTTTAGACTAGCAGCCATTATGGGCAATCATAAAATATCCAAACTGATGTTTCGTCAGCCTTTAAATACGGCGTTGGAATTTTGCACGCCACGAGATATGGCACGTGCCTTTGTGAATGCCATTGACAAGCAGCCGGAGTTGTCCGAAAAGATATTTAACTTAGGAGGTGGCGAAAGATGCCGCATCAGATACAAGCATTTTTTAGAGCGTTCGTTCACGATTTTTGGTTTAGGAGCACTTGATTTTCCGAAATTTGCCTTTGCCGATAAAAATTTCCATTTTGGGTTTTATGCCGATGGGCATGATCTTGAAAATATTTTACATTTTAGGCAAGATAGCTTAGATGATTATTTTGCAATGGAGGCATCTAAAGTGTCGTCTTTTCAAAAAACTGCAGCGTCTACATTTAATAAACCCATCAAGTGGGTATTGCTTAAAATGTCAGAACCTTATCGCGCCTTCAGAACACAGGACGCCAAACAATTGCATTATTATTTTAATCTCAATTCACAATCATGAATATCATCCTTTTATATCTCTCGTTTTTCACAAGTATATTATCCACTGATAATCCGCAACTGACCATCCATATTTCAAATATCAAAATATTAAAAGGAGAACTCATTATTGGTGTTTTTGAGAAGGAAGCAACCTTTTTAAAAGATGGGGAAGCCTTTAAGAATTATACGATAGTTGTTGATAAAGCGACGGAAACCATCATTATTAAAGATTTACCTAAAGGGGAATATGCCGTGTCCCTATATCATGATGAAAATTCAGATGGAGAATGCAATCGTAATATGTTGGGGATTCCCAAGGAAGGTTACGGATTCTCCAATAATATAAAACCTAAGTTTTCAGCGCCTTCCTATCAGGACTGTAAATTTCAATTTGACAACAATAAAGTCTTGGATATAATATTGCGTAATTAGCCCTAATTTGATAGTATTCAGGTAATTAATACGTTTAATGTCATTCTTTTTATAAAAATTAATTATCAACCTTAAAATTTTGTTTCATGGAAACATCATTTTTAAAATCAATTAAAAGACGCTGTTAAGTATTGGTAGATTCCTGCACTCGTAGGTTTGTTTTTCGTCATCGTCACTATACTCGTATTTCCATCTACCGCAAGTTCATTATTAACCTTATCAATTCTATTTGCACAGTCCTTTGTTTTTGGCGGATTTGCAGAATCTGTTCTTTGAGTAGTCAACAGACGGCAAATGGAAAACT
>JBARDR010000786.1:0-2227 GCA_049795335.1 Gelidibacter sp.
GTACATACATATCAATTTTTGCCAACTTGGTTTTAGCTTTAGGTCCATTTGCTAAAGAAGAATCTTGCTGCCTATTTGGCATATTTCCACTGTTGAGTTTAATTTGTGCGCTAAGGCTCAATGTGAACAGGAAAAACACAAATATGGTAAAAAATCTAATATACATTTAAGGCCGTTTCATTTTCGAACAAAGTAAATCATAATTTATCGTTTACGAATATAAAATTATAATTTACTTAGAATAAAAAAAGACCAACAGTGCTTATTGTTGGCCTTTTGGATAAAATTATTGAGGTCCGTAGATAAATACCTATGATCTTAATTGGTTATTAAATTAAAAAACAGGATTTAGAATTATCAACTGTCAGTTCGAGCGCAGTCGAGAACTCTTGATTGTCAAAATCTGGCTTCGACTGCGCTCAGCCTGACATTCTCGTAAATAACTCAATTCAAAGTAGGTGACTAACTACTGATCTCTATAAACAGATTTCAGAACTCAGTTCACCATACCATAAAGCTTTTAAATATATACAGAATTTATAGGTGTTGAGGGGCTTCTTTATAAGCCACAAATTACATTTAACATCTTTGGCATTAACGTGCCTTTATCCTGCCTCTATCCTGCCTCTATCTAAGCATCAAATAGGATGCTCTTTTATGGTGTTTCTAGCCTATTCTAAAGCTGATCATATAGATGGATAAATAAACACGGCTGAAAAATATTTCCGAAAATTACCCCGGACAGACATTTTCGTAAATAATTCAGTTCAAAGTAGCCAACTAACTACTGACCTCTATAAAATTTTTAAAAACGGAGTTTTATTTTATAACGATTTTATGCGTTGTGCTGCTACTTCCTTTAGAAATATTAGCGATGTATATCCCCGGCGTAGCATTATTTAATTTTATGGTTTCATAAAACTGAGGTGAATTATTCGTAAAACTATTTTTATAGACTAATCGACCACTGATATCGTAAATTAATACTTTTACGTTCTCGTTAGTGTTTGAACGAGAATCGAAACTGATTGTAAACTCACCTTGGCTGGGATTTGGAAACACAGCTAAACTATTGGATAGAATATTATCTTTAGTTCCAAGTACAACATTATTACCTGTGACTATTAATGAAAAATCCTGAGTTTGTGGACTGAAAGGGCCTCCAACGTTTCCTTTCAATGTGCCCTTATGGCTAACAGTTAATGTATAAATACCTGAAGATGGTGCATTCAACTCCACTATTTCAATATTATCGACAATGTTGTCTCCTTTTGAATTAGAAAAGCCAGTCGTCGCAGAGTAATCTAGTTTCCATGGATAAAATGTGTTTCCGTCCTTCGACAATCTTAAATCTAAATCGTTTACCAATCGCGGTGTTGGATCATTAAGTTCTCCTTGAGAAACTGCTCCAGGCATGTCGGTCCAACAAATAGTGGCCTTTAATTTATCACCCGCTTGCGCAGAAAAACTAATTGTGTAAGTTTTACCCTGTGCTAAGTTTAATTCGTCCACAATGGCCACATCGGATTTCGCATCTAATATCGTTTCGGCAGAGGCGCGAGCATCCAAAAATCCCCATCCAAAGGTTGGATCTGGACCTGGCGCAGCAATATCATCAACAGCAGTATGACAAACTAATCCCTTTAATGTAGAAGAGTTCATATACGAACCATGCAATTGCATATAATATTGTTGTAATAAAGCAAGCGTACCAGTTACGTTGGGAGCGGACATGGAAGTTCCTGAATAAGTAGCATAACCACCTCCCGGAACTGTTGAATAAACATTTGTACCATCAGCAGCCAAATCTGGTTTTATTCTTAAGTCATCCGTAGGACCTTGGCTACTGCTCGTATTAATAATTAGGGTTTTAAAATCAGAAGTAAATGGCTTTAAAACTGGATTGGCATTAGCAATGACCAGATTATTCTTGGCATTTTTATCAGTAGTTAATTTATCAAAGTCAGGAAACATTCCACCTGTATAGGAAGTTCTACCGTCATTACCGGCAGAAGTCACGATTAAATATTTTGGATTATTTCGGGAAATCTCATCCATATCTCTGGCATCCTTGGTATAGGCTCCCATATACCAAGCTGGCAACTTTTCCTTATCCTCTCCTACAAGTGGTACACCATAGGAGTGATTGGAAAGAATAATTGGGTTGGTAGCCGCATTAACCGCAGCAACCATCTCAGCCTTATCATTCGTCCAGTTATAGGAATCA
>JBARDR010000787.1:0-1570 GCA_049795335.1 Gelidibacter sp.
AGTTGGTTTATGCCAGCAGCTCCAGTGTTTATGGGAATAGTGATGCGGTTCCGTTTGAGGAATCCGCCAATGTTGACAACCCTGTCAGTCTCTATGCCGCCACAAAAAAGGCCAATGAACTGATGGCACATGCCTACAGCCATTTGTATGGTTTTGAGACTATTGGATTACGCTTTTTTACGGTCTATGGCCCATGGGGACGACCAGATATGGCGATGTTTTTATTTACGGAAGCCATCATCAACAATCAGCCCGTTAAGGTGTTCAATAATGGCGATCTGTCCCGCGATTTCACCTATATCGACGATATCGTTGAAGGTGTGGTAGCAACCTTATTGAAGCCCACTCAGAATACGTCATTATACAAACTTTACAATATAGGGAACAGTCAGCCTGTGCAACTTTTAGATTATATAGAAGCCATTGAAGGCGCTTTGGATAAAAAGGCCATCAAGCAGATGATGCCCATGCAACCAGGCGATGTGAAGCAAACCTATGCGAACGTCAGTCTGTTAAAAAAGGATTTTAATTACCAACCTATAACGGAAGTTTCTGAAGGCATTGCTGCTTTTGTAGATTGGTATAAAAAATTTTACAATAAATAATCCATCTTTTTAATATGTTCGGTTACAAGGAATCAGATCGAGATGAATTAAGCATCTTAATCCATGACGTGTTTTCTATGTGAAGTTAACTAGCTCAATAGTAGTTTAAAAAGTGTCAATTCATATTTAAACGGAGGTGTTAGAATTCCTCAAAGTCCGTTGATTGATCCCGTAATATTAAGCGATTTATTAAGATTCGTACAGAATAGTAAAATATTACAGCGTGGTCATTTACGTTTGTCTAAAAGGAAAAAATAGATATCAGTATATTTGAAGAAATCCATGGCTTCCAAATTACCGAAGAACGGATAAATGGAATCCTGAAAGACAATTTCTATTTACATAAACCCATTATAAATTAAGTAAAAGCAGCCAAAAATTTAATTGAATCGTAAAATGAAATCAGATGATATTTACGATGTTACAGTAAGTGTGGTATGGCAATAATCAAAGTGATAACAATAACCTCCATGCTTATTAGAGGAACAGTTCTATTTTAAATATAATTATGAAGGATATTGAAAACATTCTTAGAAGGCTTTTGAAAGTTATCAAAAGAAGAAGATTCAGGAATTTAAAGTTTGCGATCGTATCAAATAATTGTTGGGGTGGTGAAGTGTATGAAAAATATTCAAAAGAATATAACACTCCTTTCATCGGGTTGTTTTTAAAAGCACCTGATTATATAAGACTTGTTGAAAACTTTAATTATTACATAAATCAAGAAATTATTTTTTTTGATAATGTAAATGTCGATTACCCAGTGGGTAAACTTGATGATATTGAAATTTATTTTATGCATTATGAAAACCAAGCCATAGCTAAAGAAAAGTGGGATAGGAGAATGAAAAGGTTTATAAAGTTTTCAAATGATTATCCAGATAAGGTCTTTTTCAAGATGTGTGACAGAGAGGATGGAAATCTAGATATTTTAAATAGATTTCATAAAACCGATCATAAAAACA
>JBARDR010000788.1:0-9872 GCA_049795335.1 Gelidibacter sp.
GCGCATCAACAGGTTGTGCGTTTAATAATATATCTAAACGGACCAATTTTGAGGTCCTCATGCCTGAAGGATGGTAATCAAAAGAGGCGTAACCTTTGGACACTGTTTTTAATCTGTCGTAAAAATCGAAAACAATTTCTGCCAACGGCATATCAAAAGTGAGCTCCACACGTTCTGTTGTCAAATAGGTCTGGTTGACCACAATCCCTCTTTTTTCAATACATAAGGACATGACGTTACCTACATAATCAGCTTTTGTGATAATGGTAGCCTTAATATACGGCTCTTCAACGCGATTGACGGTTGACGGATCAGGCAAGTCGGACGGGTTGTTGACTATAAAAGGAACATCTGGGTTTTTATTGGTATAGGCATTGTACGACACGTTAGGTACTGTGGTAATGACGGTCATGTCAAACTCACGCTCCAAACGTTCTTGGATAATTTCCATGTGGAGCATCCCCAAGAAACCACAACGGAAACCGAAACCCAAAGCTGCTGAACTTTCTGTTGCAAACACTAAGGACGCATCGTTTAATTGTAGTTTTTCCATAGAGTTTCGCAACTCTTCGTAATCGTCCGTATCAACCGGATAAATTCCAGCAAATACCATCGGTTTGACGTCCTCAAAACCTTCCACAATATTGGTGGTTGGATTTGCAAAATCGGTAATGGTATCTCCTACTTTGACTTCTTTTGCTGTTTTGATACCGGTTATCAAATATCCAACATCTCCAGCTTTAACGCTTTGTTTTGCAACTTGTGTGAGTTTTAAGGTACCCACTTCATCAGCGTAATATTCTTTGTCGGTAGCGACAAATTTAATTTTCTGTCCTTTTTTAATTTCGCCGTTAAATACTCTAAAGTAAGTTTCAATACCTCTAAAAGTATTATAAACAGAGTCAAAAATCAAAGCCTGTAAAGGGGCATTGACATCTCCTTTTGGAGCCGGAATACGGTTAATAACCGCCGCTAATATATTATCTACTCCAAAGCCTGTTTTACCGCTGGCGTGAATGATGTCTTCACGTTTACAGCCCAATAAATCAACAATATCATCTGTAACTTCTTCAATATTGGCACTTGGTAAATCCACTTTATTTAAGATGGGAATAATTTCTAAATCATTCTCTAAAGCCAAATATAAATTAGAAATAGTTTGCGCCTGAATGCTTTGCGCTGCATCAACAATCAGCAAAGCACCTTCACATGCCGCAATGGAACGTGAAACTTCATAAGAAAAGTCAACGTGCCCTGGAGTATCAATTAGATTAAGAATGTATTTTTCACCTTCGTAAGTGTATTCCATTTGTATGGCATGGGATTTAATGGTAATGCCACGCTCACGCTCCAAATCCATATTATCCAAAAGTTGGTTTTGTTTTTCACGATCCGTTACAGTACCCGTAAAATCCAATAAGCGATCGGCAAGTGTACTTTTACCATGATCGATATGTGCTATAATACAAAAATTTCTGATGTTCTTCATAAAAATAAATGGGCTAACTAATTTGCAAATATAACTGATTTATTGCGCTTTTGGTTGTTTTTTATGTGCCTAAAAACATTATCAATTACGGGAATACCATAAAAAAAATTCTAAAACAATGTATATATTGCATGTCTAAACTTAAACTAAATTGAAACCCCATATTTGCATCTGCTTATTTTTGTGTGCTGTTCTGTCGACAACCGTAGGTTTTTCGCAGCAGCATTCGGTTTCTGGGTTAGTTCATGATCGCGAACAACAGCCCGTTGCATTTGCCCATGTCATTCTGATGAAAGCCCAAGACTCTTCCATTGTAAGAGGAGTGTCCAGCAATGATAAGGGCTTTTTTATGCTCGATAAATTAACTTCAGACAGATATTTATTCAAGTTTAGTTTTATGGGCTATATGGATATTTATAAATCTGTGTTAGTTGATCAATCGGTAGAAATGGGAACTGTTGTTTTGCAGGAAGCGTCAGAACAATTGGATGAAATAAATATTATCGTTAAAAGGCCGACCTTAAAAAAATTAGCCGACCGCTTGGTTTTTAATATTGAAAACACCGCATTAATTGAAGGTACTATGTTTGAAGTACTTCAAAGTACCCCTGGTATTTTGGTCATGGATAATAATATTCAAGTAAAAAATGCCACACCGACGGTTTATATCAATGATAAAAAAGTGCATTTAAGCGGGGAGGAATTGGTGCAATTACTACAAAGTTCCTCTGCAAATTCGTTGAAATCTGTAGAAGTGATCACCAATCCCTCCGCAAAATATGATGCGTCGAGCGGTGCAGTGATCAATATTGTGATGAGTAAAAACTTGGTCACGGGCTATAGAGGGAATGTGTTCGGCAATTTCACTCAAGGCGTTTTTCCGCGTTATGATGCCGGCATGAGCCATTTTTTTAAAAATGAAAAAATTGATTTTTTTGCGAATTATACCTATTCCCAAGATAAAATCAATAGAGACCAAGATGAAATAGTGAATTATTTGGATACTAATAACAGGATTGATGAAATTTTCAAGTCCACTACCAACCGAAACACCTGGTCAAAAACGCATAATTTCAATTTCAATTTTGATTATAACATCAATGAAAAAAACACATTGAGTTTATCTTCGAACATGTTGGTGCTTCCTTATTTTGATTATAAAATTAAGAACAACACGAATGTATTTGATGCCAATCAGAATTTGAATTATTATTTTGATGCCAATAATATTTCTAAGGACGATAAGTACAATTTAGGTTTCGACCTGGATTATATACACCAATTTGAGAAATCGGGCGAGAAACTTTCTGTAAATGCCCATTTTACGACCTATGATTACGATCGGAATCAGAATGTAAAAAGTAGTTATTTTGCAAATGACGGCAGCTTTCTGGATACGTCAGCGTTTAGAACCGATAACCATCAGGACACCGAAATCTATACCGCAAAAATTGATTATAATTTACCAATAGATGATTCTGCAAATCTTGAAATAGGAGGAAAGGGTTCAAACATTAAGACGACCAGTAATATTACACGGTTTAATAGTGTAAACGGTACAGAAATCATTGACTTGAATAATACAGATGCCTATGATTATGATGAATCCATTTATGCGGGTTATGTTAATTTTTCAAAAGACTGGGAAAAACTCAATTTTACTGCAGGATTACGCGCTGAGCAAACCACTACTAAAGGCTACTCCATTTTTGATAATGTGACCAATACCCAGGATTATTTGGAATGGTTTCCAACAGCCAGTTTAAATTATGCTTTTTCGGATAACTTCTCCTTATATTCCAATTACAAACGAAATATTCAGCGTCCGGATTATCAAGATTTAAATCCGTTTCAGTTTTATTTGAATGATGTGACTGTTGTTACAGGAAATCCTGATTTACAGCCCATTATTATGAATCGTGCCATACTTGGAACTTCATTGCTAAAGGGACGATATACTGTTGAAGCCTATTATAAAACTTCTGAAAACAATATCTTTGAGTTGACACTTCAGGATAATGTCAACAAAAGGATTACCTATACGCCATTTAACCTTAAATCAACCATCGAGTATGGGTTTGACTTCATTACCTATTTTAATCCTATCGAAAACTGGTCCGTTTATTTTGTGACTTCATTTTACAACACTCGAGATCAAGGTACCATTAATGGTTTGGAATACGAGAAAGATCTATGGTCAAATTATAGTGCCTTGAGCAACGATATCACGTTCTTAAAGGATCGCAGTTTGAACGCCAATCTATCCTTAATTTACATGAGCAAAACCATTAGAGGTTTTACGGAAATCAATGAGGTATTATTTTCAACTTTGACGATTTCTAAAACCATCTTAAAAAATAAGGCCTCGGTGTCCTTGGTGATTTCTGACCTTTTTAATAAACAGGATTTCACATTTAACTCTCGCTATTTACACCAGAACAATACGACGTTTTATGATCAGGATACGAGAACTGTCAAATTAGGTTTTAGATATAAATTTGGTAATACTAATTTAAAAACTAACGAACGTGTCACATCACAACAGGAAACCGAACGCTTGGAGAAAAAATAGGTAAATCAGTCCGGTCAATCAATCCTGCCATTCTGCAACAAATAAATTCGTATCATGTCCGCCACCGTTGTTTCTATTGGAAGAGAACATCAGTTTCTTGCCATCGTTGGAAAATACGGGAAAGGCATCAAACGTTTCGCTATGGGTAACGCGCTCCAAGCCTTTGCCATCAATGCCTATAATGTACAAACTGAATGGAAATCCACGCTCGGATTCAAAATTTGAAGAGAAAATAATCCGTTTTCCGTCAGGTAAAAAAAATGGACTCCAATTGGCATTTCCCAGGTGGGTTAATTGTCTTAAATCACTACCATCGGCATTGCAAATGTATAGTTCCATCTCAGTGGGCTGCACCAATCCTTCTTTGAGCAAGCTTTTGTATTCTGCGATTTCGTCTTCAGTTTTAGGACGCGAAGAACGGAAGATTATTTTTGTGCCATCAGGAGAGAAGAAAGCACCGCCATCATAGCCCAATTCGAAGGTAATCTGTTTGACATCTGAGCCATCAGTATTCATCGTGTACAGATCGATATCGCCGTTTCGAGAAGAGGTAAATACAATTTTATCGCCTTTTGGAGATACGGTGGCTTCTGCATCATAACCTTTTTCATGGGTCAATTGCGCGGTAACATTGCCTTCCAAATCGGCCACAAAAATATCATAGGAATCGTAAATTGGCCATATATATTTTCCATCTTTTTTTAATGGTGTTTCAGGACAGTTATCATTGCCAAGATGCGTAGAGGCATAAACAATATGCTTATTGTCAGGTAAAAAGTATGCACAGGTTGTTCTGCCTTTGCCGGTGCTGATCATTAGTGGTATTTTATCTTTAAAAGTGTCATCAGCATTCATCAAAAACATTTGATCACACTTGACATTCCAGTTTGGATTATTGGATTGGAATACCAATTGTTTGTCATCAAAACTCCAATAGGCCTCAGCATTATCGCCTCCAAAAGTGATTTGTTTTAAGGATTTGAAATGTTTTTCCTCTGGGTAAATCAGAGAATCTGAAGCTATTTTTTCAACTTTTTGAACCGATGCGGGAAGGGATTTCTTTTCGTTTTTACATGAAAAAATAAGCGTAGCGATGATGGCAATAAAAAGAATGTTTTTCATAAAAAATAGTTTAGATATAAGATTATCGAAATCATAAAGCTTTAATTAGATTTTTCTTAGTTTTATATGAAATTAACATATATAATTATGAAATCGATAATATTGAGTCTGTTTTTAGTTTTAATTACATCTTGTAAGCCAGAAGTTATTGAAGAAATAAGTATGGAGACTGATGTTTCCGTCTTGGCTTCCGATGCTAATGAAGGTCGGGAAACTGGGACCAATGGCGAAAAGAAAGCAGCTGCCTATATTTTAGAACGCTTTAAAGCCCTCAGATTGCAACCTAAAGGAACCAATGGTTTTTACCAATCCTTTAGTTTTAAACCTAAACGGGATCCGCATAGTGAAGTGTCTTATGACGCTAAAACTACCGATAGCACAATTACCGGAACAAATGTGTTGGGATATATTGATAATCACGCCACAAGCACCGTTGTTATTGGCGCGCATTATGACCATTTAGGGTATGGCGGCGAAGGCTCGTTGTACCGTGAAAAGGATAAAGCCATACATAATGGCGCTGATGATAACGCTAGTGGTGTTGCGGTTCTTTTGAATTTAGCCTTGAAATTGACCAAGCGCAATACGCATAACAATTATTTATTTATAGCTTTTTCTGGTGAAGAAATGGGCTTGCTGGGCAGTAATTTTTTTGTGAAAAACCCGACGATCGATATCGCGACCGTTAATTATATGATTAATATGGACATGGTCGGACGTTTGAAAGAAGATGGCACGCTCGCCGTTTATGGCACAGGTACCTCACCTCGATTCATGCAAGTGTTGCAGGCGGCTAACAAAAGCTTTAAATTGATAGAAAATGAATCTGGAGTGGGACCTTCTGACCATACCTCGTTTTATTTAAGTGATATTCCCGTGCTCCATTTTTTTACCGGTCAGCATGAAGATTATCACAAACCAAGCGATGACTCTTATAAGCTGAATTTTAAAGGCATGGAACTCATTTCAGACTATATTTTTGAGGTCATTACAGAATTGGACAACAGCGGAAAATTGGCATTTAGAAAAACTAAGAATGAAAGCGAGGAAGCACCTCGTTTTAAAGTCGGTTTGGGGGTGGTCCCCGATTATTTATTTGACGGTAAAGGCATGCGGATTGATGGCACGAGAGAAGACACGCCAGCCTCAAGAGCAGGATTGCTAAAGGGCGATATTGTCATTAAACTAGGCGATAGTTTAATTACCGATATGTATGGCTATATGCGAGCGCTTTCTGTTTTTAAAGAAGGGGATCGTACCAAAGTTATTATTGATAGAAATGGTGAGAAGATTGAAAAGGATTTGACGTTTTAAGGTATGCAATCGCTCAAGATTTTAAATCCGATGTCTTCCCTAAAGATCTCAATCAAAAAGTTCCTTCCCTTTTTTCAAGGGAAGGTGGCTTATGCCTAGAATAGGGCTTAAAAACGGAAGGGATAAAATCGTAATTTAACACCTAGACCTCAAAGGTTTCAAAACATGAGGTCTTATAAACCGCAATTGCTCAAAAAGCATTAATT
This sequence comes from Gelidibacter sp., assembly GCA_049795335.1. Classification (GTDB taxonomy): domain Bacteria; phylum Bacteroidota; class Bacteroidia; order Flavobacteriales; family Flavobacteriaceae; genus Gelidibacter. The sequence continues at coordinate 6,704 of JBARDR010000788.1, forward strand.
TTGCATCAAAATCTGAATTGTGATAAAAATAGGCGACATAGAACTACCGAATTTTCCTTTGCTGTTAGCACCTATGGAAGATGTTAGTGATCCACCATTTAGAGCATTGTGCAAAGAACAAGGTGCGGACGTGGTTTATACAGAGTTTATCTCCAGCGAAGGCTTGATCAGAGATGCCGCAAAAAGCCGTATGAAATTGGATATCTACGAACGCGAACGACCTGTTGGCATTCAGATTTTTGGAGCCAATTTGGAAAGCATGTTGCAAACTATCGACATTGTTGAGAAATCCAACCCTGATATTATTGATATCAATTTTGGTTGTCCCGTAAAAAAAGTAGTGAGTAAAGGCGCTGGCGCAGGTATTTTGAAAGATGTGTGCCTCATGGAAAAGCTAACTGCAGAAATGGTAAAACGCACCAATTTGCCAATCACTGTAAAAACGCGTTTGGGTTGGGATCATGATTCCATAAGAATACTTGAGGTAGCCGAACGCTTGCAGGACGTAGGTTGTAAGGCCATTTCAATTCACGGACGCACGCGTGCCCAAATGTATAAGGGCAGTGCCGATTGGGTACCCATTGCAGAGGTAAAGAACAACCCACGGATGCACATTCCGATATTTGGAAATGGCGACGTGGATACCCCTGAAAAAGCGATGGAAATGCGCGATGTCTATGGATTGGATGGCTGTATGATTGGCCGCGCCAGTATTGGAAATCCTTGGTTTTTTAAACAAGTGAAACACTTTTTTAATACCGGTGAACATTTGGGTCCTATTTCTTTAGAAGAGCGTGTGGATGCTGCACGGCGACATCTTGAGATGGCAATTGGTTGGAAAGGCGAAAAACTTGGTGTTTTTGAAACTAGACGTCATTATACGAATTACTTTAAAGGCATTCCAAACTTTAAAGAATACCGTTCAAAAATGGTTTCTAATGATGATGCTGCAAACGTTTATGAAGCTTTTGATGAGGTTTTGGAAGCTTTTGCTGGCTATGAGTTCGTTTAAAAGCTAGATAGAAGCACGAAGCTCGAAGTTTTGTGAAGTATTGAAAAATTGAGAGTTGAAATTGTTTTTAACCCTTCCGTCTTTAAGACCTTTTCTGGGCTTAAATCCACATTCCCTTGAAAAAAGGGAAGGAAACTTTGATTTGAGAATTTTAGTTTTAAAGACCGAAAACTGCCAACTGAAGAATGAATACTGCCAACTCAAAACTAGCTCCTCACCAATGTCTCATTAATCCGTCCAGAAGCAATTTTAGAGGCAATGAATCCTAAAATCGTAATCGTTATTAAAACCACCACAATATTCACAACCTGAATTTTGACAGGATAAGGAAGTGATGGCGTGATCATCACTAATGCGAATTGCTGTTGCAGAACCACAAGGATAAAACCTATCAAAACACCTACAAAACCGCCAAGAAGAGTCATCAAGCTGCCTTGAAGAAAAAATACACGTCTGATATCTTTGGTCGTTGCACCGATATTATAAAGCGTATGCAATGAGCCCTTTTTGTCCAAAATCATCATGATTAACGCGCCAATCACATTAAATAGTGCGATGATAATGACCAAAGTAAAAATAAGATACACTACCAAATTCTCGGTATTCAACATCTTGTAAAGCGCATCATTTAATTGTGCTCTATTCTTAACAAGGACATCAGTGTCAAAATTTTCTAGTATCGCTTTTCTAACGGTGTTTTCATTAGCGTTGGGCTGGAGTTTCAATTCAATACTGCTCACTTGATTGTTGGCATAATCCATCAAGTAACGTGCGTTTGCAATATCCGTATAAACGTAGGAGCTATTCAAATCTTCATTGATATCAAAAACGCCAATATTGACCATATTCAATGAATTAAACGCGCCTCTTATGGAACTGATTTGTCCAACACCAGGTTTTGGCACATAAATGCTAAGCGTCTTTCCATAATCCAAAACGCCAAAAGAGAGGTTGTGCGCAATGCCCCAACCAGAAACCAGTTGGCCACTACCTTTTTCAAACCATTGCCCTTGGATGATCATAGAATCGATACTGGTGACCTTTAGGTAATTTTCATCGACGCCCTTAAGTGATGCCAACACATTTTTATTGTCAAATTCAATAATAATACGCTCCTCAATGATTTTTGAAAATGATGCAATCCCTTCAATTTTTGATAAGGCTGTTGAATCTTTGTCGGTCAACAAGAACGATTTCCCTTGTTCTGGGAGAATTTTAAGATCAGGATCTACAAAGGAAGAAAATTCAAGGCTAAAATCCTTTAAGCCAGCAAATCCTGAAAGCACAACAAACAACGCCGCAGCGGCAACAACCACACCCGAAGCAGCAATAATGGTCATGATATTGATGGCATTATTGCTGCTTTTGGTAAAGAGGTATCGCTTAGCGATGTAAAGCGCGAAGTTCAATTACTTCTTTTTACGTTTGTCCAATAAACTAGCATCCTTAATTGGGTTGTCTTCGCCTCTTAGGGATTTATCGATACGTTCGATATATTCGAGTGAATCGTCAATAAAAAATTCCAAATTCGGCATGCGACGCAATTGATGTTTGGTGCGTTGTGCCAATTCATGACGAATTAGCGGCGTGTTTGAGCGAATGCCAACTAAGAGGTCGGCAGCTTCCTTATTAGGGAAAATACTTAAATATACTTTAGCGAGGGATAAATCGGCCGTCACGTTCACCTTACTAACCGAAATAATCACCCCACGTAAACCACCTTTAGTGGCAGCACCTTGAAGCACGTCAACCAAGTCTTCCTGCAAAATGCCTCCTATTTTTTTCTGTCTATGACTTTCTTCCAAAATGTTCTGTTTTTATAAATCGAGAGGATGATCCAATGACTTAAATTAGTAAATTAAAGCCAAGTAGGGCTTATTGACTGCAAAAATAGAGCATATTTAAGGATTATTGTATTTTTGATTAATTAAAATGAGATTGTCTTAGGATAGCTATTTAACTGTTATGGTCTTTATACAGCTAAATTCACGGAAAATTAATAAGATACCTGCCAAGTTTATGGTGAGAGGAGTCGAAATACAGGCTTTACTAAGATTCCTACCTTCGTGGGAATGACAAATGGATTATTTATGAAAAAAATAGAACACATAGGCATAGCCGTAAAAAATCTGGATACTTCGAACGCTGTATTTGCTG
>JBARDR010000789.1:0-2341 GCA_049795335.1 Gelidibacter sp.
GCGGTAACTGTGGTTGGGAATTTACTTAAAAAAGACAATCAGGTTTATAAAGAAGAGATTCGTGAAGAATATGAGAAATTCCGTGAGCAGTTTTTAAAACGTGGTAAGACTAAGAATTTTGTAACGATTGAAGAAGCTCGGAAACGAAAATTTAAAATTGATTGGAATACTTCAGAAAATGTAAGGCCCAACCAACTAGGCATTCAAATTATTCAGGATTTTGACCTTTCAAAATTGGTAGACTTTATCGATTGGAGTCCGTTTTTTAGAAGCTGGGATTTGCATGGAAAATATCCAGATATCCTAACCGATGAGGTTGTAGGCGAACAGGCTGTAGAGTTATTTGCAGATGCAAAAGCCTTGCTGAAAAAAGTGATAGACGGAAAATTATTGGGAGCTAAAGCTGTTTTTGGATTGTTTCCTGCGAATTCGGTAAATGATGATGATGTGGAAATTTACGATGAATCCGGAAATGTGAAAGTTACTTTTTTAACCCTGCGTCAGCAACTTGATAAACGTGAAGGCATTCCAAATTTTGCCCTAGCCGATTTTATAGCGCCAAAAGATTCTGGAAAACAGGATTATATGGGCTGTTTTGCAGTGACTACAGGTTTTGGAACAGCCGAATTAGCAAAGGATTTTGAAGAAAAATTGGATGATTATAATGCGATTATGATCAAGGCCATCGCCGACCGACTTGCCGAAGCCTTCGCAGAATATTTGCACAAAGAAGTGAGAACCATGCACTGGGGTTATGATTCCAATGAGAATTTATCCAATGACGAATTGATAAAAGAAAGTTATAAAGGCATTCGTCCAGCGCCAGGATATCCAGCTTGTCCAGACCATTTAGAGAAAAAAACCATTTGGAAATTATTGCAGGTCAAAGAAAATATAGGGCTGGAGATAACCGATAGTTTGGCCATGTGGCCAGCGGCAAGCGTTTCAGGATATTATTTTGCAAATCCAGAAGCCAAGTATTTCGGATTAGGGAAAATTACAGATGATCAGTTAAAGGACTACGCCAAAAGACGTGGTATCAGTAATGAACAAGCTGAAAAATGGTTGAGTCCTAATTTGGCAGACTAAAACTTTCGGGTTTTTAAAACCTGAAAGGTTTTTCAAGACGGGTAAGTTGCGTTAGCGATTACTCATTCATTCTTACTTTGATAAATATTAAATCGTGAATGCTTGGCATTTGAATGGTCTGTTTGAGCTCCTCGGAGAGAGCGAGTAGCGAAAGCGCGACCTTTAGGTAAGGCCAAAATAAAATAATCATTAATTGTAAGTCATAGAATTCATTCGTGTATTGGTGACATAAAAGAGATTCCTGCCTTCGCAGGAAGTTGACATGAAAGTAACAGAACATATTGCACAAGCCAACGGAAATACACAGTTTTCGTTTGAAATATTACCACCATTAAAAGGGCAGCATATCAAGTCTATTTTTGATAATATCGATCCGTTGATGGAGTTTAAGCCACCTTTTATTGATGTGACTTACCATCGTGAGGAATACGTTTATAAAGAGCAAGCCAACGGCCTGCTTAAAAGACAGGTGGTGAAGAAGCGTCCAGGAACGGTGGGAATTTGTGCGGCGATACAAAACCGATATAAAGTGGATGCCATTCCTCATATATTATGTGGTGGCTTTACTAAGGAAGACACTGAAAATTTTTTGATTGATCTTGACTTTTTAGGAATTCAGAATGTGGTGGCTTTACGTGGCGATGCCGTTAAAACTGAAACCTATTTCACGCCAGAAAAGGACGGCCATGAATATGCCGATGGTCTGGTAAAACAAATTAGTGCCCTTAATGAAGGATTTTATTTGGATGATGAACTCCTGAATACTTCTAAAACTAATTTCTGCATTGGTATTGCAGGTTATCCTGAAAAACATATGGAAGCGCCAAGTTTGGATAGTGATATTCATTTTTTGAAAAAGAAAATCAAAAGTGGGGCAGAATATATTGTGACCCAAATGTTTTTTGATAATCAGAAGTATTTTGATTTTGTAGACAAATGCCGAAAAGAAGGCATTACCATTCCGATTATTCCTGGCTTAAAACCGATTGCAACCAAAAAACAACTGAATTTGTTACCACATCGCTTTCATGTCGATTTGCCAGAATCTTTAATTGCCGAGGTCATTAAATGCAAGGATAATGCTGAGGTCAAACAAGTCGGCATTGAGTGGTGCATTCAGCAATCAAAAGAGTTGCAAAAAGCTGGAATTCCAGTGTTGCATTATTATTCCATGGGAAAAAGTGACAATATTCAAACCATTGCCTCGCAGGTTTTTTAATGATTGGAAAAGGAAACCTCATAACGTTAAAAT
>JBARDR010000790.1:0-5912 GCA_049795335.1 Gelidibacter sp.
CCTTCCAATAATCCAATTTCGCATCCAATTGATTGGACTTGACACGTTTGTCCTGAGCCACATCATAATCCAACTGATTGGGATCCAACCCTAAATTAGACGCTGTTTTTTCATAATTGGCTTTTTCTTCAATAATCGCATTATAAAAAGGATCCTCATCCTGTAATAAATGCTGTGCTTCAAAAGCAAAAATATTGGTTTCATCCAAAGTATAGTAATAACTCAGGTTTTGGTTGATACTAAAAGGCTTGGTTTTTTCAAACTGATCGATATTTCCAATAACAGAGGACAGATAATTTTGATCTTGAGATTCCTTTGACAGACGACCCAAAATATCATAATCCAATTGATTACTTGCGTTTGGCTTGTATTTCGCACTCATTTTCAGCATCCCCAAATCACTACGCTGCCTGGTCGTACTCTGAGTATCTTCATCAGGAATTCCCAAATCGGAATTGGTATATTGTACGGAGCTGTTCTCTTGTAAATCGGTTCTGTTGCCCGATATAATGGCAAATCCGCTTAAATCCAATTTTTTATTTGGAGAATAGCTGAAGTTCGCCGCACCAAACTTGGTATTGATATCCTTCGCGCGATTATTCTGCATGGATAAAAACCCAAGATTATCACTCCCTAAATTGATAGAGGTGCCACTATTACGACTTGGGGATCTGAAACCACCGGAAAAATTAAAATAATCACGACGTGTAAAAGCGATTTCGCCAATATTGTTTAAATCGCCAATCAAATTCACACTGTATTTTGGACTGTAATAAAACAGTTTTGGTTGCGCCAGATACAATCCATTATCTTCTGAAACTCCACCCCCAGCAGTTATATCTCCAAACCAGAAATTGGACTTCCCTTTTTTCAGCTTGATGTTGATGGCAATATTATCCATATTATTGGTCACACCACTCAATTGGCCAATCTCAGCATAATTTTTAAGCACCTGAACCTTGTCCACTGCACTTGCAGGAATATTTTTAGTGGCCAATTTGGAGTCACCATCAAAAAAATTCTTACCGTCGATCATGACCTTACTAACTACCTTGCCTTCTATCTCAATTTCGCCATCGGAATTGACTTCAACACCTGGTAAATTTTTCAATACATCGCCCAATTTTCGCTCGGTGCCCTTATTAAAAGAATCAGCATTATAGATCAAAGTATCGCCCTTAATGGTCACCGGCATTTCATAGGTAATCCGGATTTCATCCAAACTATTGTCTTCCTTCAGCGTAAAATTTTTAATCAAGTCAGACTCTTTAATATTCAAGGTTTCGTCAGAGGTTTTCATACCAATATAGCTCACTTGAATGGTGTAGGCCATGTTTTTGGTCAAAGCCAATTTGTAGCGTCCCTGATCGTTAGTAATCCCGTACGATTCCAGGCCTTTGGTTTGTTGATTTATGGCGATGACGTTGGCTAGTTCCAACGGATTGCCTATACTGTCTTTAACGACACCTTCTACTTTAATTTGTGCAAAAGAAGTGCCTACTACACAAAGCAGTATAAGCGTTATGAATTGTTTCATTATAAGTTTTTTGATTGATTGTTTATGCTAGGTAGTCGTATTTTAGAAACGTGAACCGCGGCCTCTTCCGCCGCCCATGTCCTGCATTTCTTTCATTTTATCTTTTACGATTTCGGCGTATTGTGCTTTGGTAACCGCTTTACCTTTGGTAGGGGCTTTGATTTCAAATTTATCCTTAGGATTGATTTCAATTTTTGTACATAAAATAGTGGTACGACCAGAACTCACTTCCAAAATCAAACCTGGAAGTCCCCAATAATCGCCGGGCCCTTGATTGACCGGAATTTGTGGGGTGTACCAAGCAGTAACAAGAATTTCTTTTGGCACTTCAATTTCGTCTTTATTGTCTTCCTTGCTCGCGTCATTATCCCTGTTGCGTCGTCTCATGTTGCCAAAGTCCGTCTCATCTCCTTTTTTAACAGCGGTTGCTTTAAAACATAGATATTGCCCAATTAGCTTAGACTCACTTTCCATTTTCCACTCTAATTTTGGTATGGAATCTTTGATCAAAAACTGCTTTCCGAAAAACTCTTGATCTTGAATGAGTTGATGGTCTTTTACGTTTTTATATTGTGCACCAGCCGTAAAACTGCCCATCATTGCCCATCCGCCGCCGCCTGCTCCTGGAGTGGCCAATTTCTCTTCTTCTTTGTAGATGGATTCTGTCCTATTAAAGCTTAAAATGTAGGTTTTCTCCAACATGCTTTTAATGCGTTCGGCCATCATTTTTTTCTGTTGGTCGCTCATTTGATTTCCACCAAGATTATCCATGTCCATGGTCGTCTTTGATTGATAATAGGCTTTCCCTTGAAAATCCTGCGCCATTAATGCACCAGAAAACAAAAGGATAAAACAGCCGAGAAATTTAATAGTGAGTGATTTCATTTTTTACGTTTTAGGAAAATGTCGTTGATTAAGAAATACATGAATGAAGTTTGACTACTAAAACGCCAATTAGTTAAATCCTAAAATGTTAAATTTTTACTAAAACTATCCGCCAGAATGAAAAATCACTGACCCACCCTTTCTTCCCGGATTTAATTGATCCAACATTTCTTTGGATTTCTTATCGATGATATCCTTAAACTCTTGCTGAGTTACTACCTTACCCTTCCTGGGTTCATCAATTCTAATCGTCTCTACCGGATTGAGGACAATTTTACTGCAAATCAAGGTCAACTTCCCATCATTGATTTCCAAGATTAATCCAGGAAGTCCTCCAAATTCAGCAGGTCCATTGCTTACAGGTATTTGAGGTGTGTACCATGCGGTGGTTATTCTTTCCTTCATTATGGTTTCAAAACCGTCTTCTGTGACTGTGCGGGTTTTGACCTGTTCTGTAATCTGCGCTTTAAAACAGGTGTATTGGCCAATATTTTTCATTTCATTGAGCAATTCCCATTGTTGACCTTTTAAGGAATCTTTGATGAGAAACTGTTTTCCGTAAACTTCGGTTTGATTGGTAAACCTTTGTTCCTTCAGATTTTTATATCTCACATCTGCACCATCAGAAAAGTTAATGGTGATACCGCCACGCGAAGGCATCGGCGCAGCCAGTTTTTCGTTTTTAGTATAAATCGATTCGTTGCGATTAAAATTTAAGGTGTATTCCTGTTGTGATTGTTGCCGAAGTTGATCTTCAATTTGTTTCTGCATCTCAGGACTTACTTTAGAGTCCTTTTTAGAGTTATCATCATTAAAATCAAATTTCCGATGGGATTTATAAGTCGCGATCCCTTGAAAATCCTGAGCATTTACCATCATAACCGTAAACAAGGTTACAAGGACTGATAGTTTTTGTTTGTACTTCATAAGTATCTGATTTTTGATTGATTAGTTTTACGTTTACAAAGATTCACCATTAATCAATAGCATTCGGTTAATGAGTGTTAACGAGTGTTAACCGATGCACATAGAAATCAACCAACTCCCTATCTTTGACCTATGACGACAAAAAACTACTTGTGGATTTTATATGCTATTACCGCAACCATCGTCATTACCATTGGCGTACAGATTTATTGGAATTACAATAATTACCAACTGAACAAACAGCGTATTAGTAACGAGATTCAGCTAAGTATCGACAATGCCTTGGAAGAGTATTATGCACAAATTGCCAAGTCTGACTTTTTAACCATCATTAGACCAGACGGCACTGACGACATTAGTTCAACCGTTTCAGAAGAAATCTCAAAACTAAACAAGTCACTACCGAAAACAAAAAAATTGAAGTCCATTGAACTTGCAGCTGTGAATTTTGGAACCGATAGATCAGAAACGGATTCTATGTTTCAGAACGAGAAAATCAAATTAAACAAGGCACTCGTATCCAAAAGTAAAAAAACTATCGATAGTATTTTTGATTTGACTCAACTAACCAAAGCAGATTCTGGAGTTCATTTTCAAAAAGAAAGACAGATCCAAGCAATTCAGGTACTAAAAGGAAAAAAAGCGTTTGATAGTTTAAAATTGGTTAAAAACCTTAATACAATCATGATTTCCATAAATCGTGATACTTTAGAATATGGTCATGTCGATTCCTTATTAAAAATCCAGTTTAATCAGAAGCACATTTCTCCGAAGTATAATATCAAACATTTTAAAAAAGACACCCTTTATCATATTTTATATTCAGAGTTGAAAGGCAATGATGTAATGTCGGTCACTTCAAAATCCACTTATTTAAAACCAAAAGAAAGCATTGTTTTAGAATTCGAAAACCCATTAAATGACACTTTAAAGTTAAGTTTCACAGGAATTCTGACATCTTTCCTTCTGGCGATTGCTATCATTTCGTGTTTATTTTATCTCCTCCGAATTATTCGGCAACAAAAACAATTGGCCGAAGTGAAGAATGATTTGATTAGTAATATAACTCATGAATTCAAAACACCTATTTCCACCATTGGCATTGCCCTTGAAAGCTTAAGAAATTTTAATGCTCTTGAGGACAAAGAAAAAACACTAAACTATTTGAACATTTCCAACGATCAATTGGGCAAACTCAATGTGATGGTCGAAAAATTATTGGAAACCGCAACTTTAGATAGTGACAACTTAGAATTGCATAAAGAACAAATTAATGTTGTTGAACTCGTTCAACATTTGGTGAACAGACATTATGTACAAGACGGTGCCAAAAAGATGGTTTTTGATCATGCTTCTGAAATCGTTTTTGCGAATGTGGATCCCTTTCATTTTGAAAATGCAATCAATAACATGATAGATAATGCCATCAAATATGGCGGAGAAAGCATCTCTATTGCCATAGCACAAAATTCAATCGCAACCACAATTTCCATATCAGATACTGGCAATACCCTGAAACACATTAATAAAGAAAAGCTATTTGAGAAATTCTATCGTGTCCCGAAAGGAAACACACATGATGTGAAAGGTTTCGGAATAGGCCTATATTACACCAAAAAGATCATTGAAAAACACGGTGCCACTATCATTCTGAATTTAAAAGATAACCTTACCACATTTAAAATCACGCTACCTAATGAATAAACCGATCACGATACTTTTAGCCGAAGACGAACCCGCTTTGGGACAAATCATAAAAGAGAGCTTAGAAACACGAAATTTCAAAGTTTTACTCTGTGATAATGGTGAAAAGGCCAAACAAGTTTATTTAGAACATCATCCAGAACTCTTGGTTTTGGACGTTATGATGCCCAAAAAAGATGGATTTACTTTAGCTAAAGAAATCAGGACTGAAAATGACACTATTCCGATCATTTTTTTAACGGCAAAATCCCAAACCAAAGATGTGGTGGAAGGCTTTACCATTGGCGGCAATGATTATCTAAAAAAACCATTTAGCATGGAGGAACTGATTGTACGGATAAATAATTTATTGAACCGATCCAATCTTCAAAAAGCTTCCGAAACTTTAACCTTTGGCGACTTTACCCTTGATTTCCCAAAACAGACCTTACAATTTAAAGACGATGATACCACACAACTCACACATCGCGAAGCCCACTTATTATTTCATCTCATAAAAAACAAAAATCAGGTATTGGATCGCTCTCTTATTCTTAATAAACTTTGGGGAAATGATGACTTTTTCAATGCACGAAGTATGGACGTTTTTATTACCAAACTTCGAAAAAAGCTGAGTGCCGATGAAAACATCCAAATTTTGAATGTTAGAGGTTTTGGTTACAAGTTAATCTGCTGATTGCGGTTTGTTTTTGTAATTTACCCTTCACAATGAAAAACCTGCTCTACATTCTCCTCTTTGCTTCCGCATCACTCTTTTCTCAAGAAGAAATGCGTGCAATCGCTGTGGATGAAATTCCGATAAATGGGAGTCACTTCATCGCCATTGACAATTTTGGCAGACTATTTTACACCAAAGGCA
>JBARDR010000791.1:0-1759 GCA_049795335.1 Gelidibacter sp.
CGGTTACAGGAGTATTAACTAGAAAGAACTCGTCAACTGCATTGGAAATTGCAATACCATTCATTAGATTAAACTCTAATAATTATAACATTACCCAAGGGATCTATTATAGTATGTTTATAGCCCGCAACGAAGAAAATGGCTATTATGGTTATAGCAACCCAGCATACCCAATAAGTTTCGAGGGCAACAGCAGTACAGGCTTTTTTGGCGGTATTGGCCTCACTTCTAGAGTCACCATCCCAACCGCACATACCAATACGCCTATTTTGCATTCTCTCTTCAATCAAAATCCAACAGCTGGTGTAAAATATGCATATATTGAGACTGATGCTAATGAAGGTTTTTACTCTGTTACTGGAGACATAGAATTGGTTGAGGGCGGTACAGCTATTATTGGCTCAGGTACTGCATTGACTGTTGAAGGTACTTTTACTAATAATGGCTTGGTCACTTTAAAATCTCAATCCGATAAATATTCAAGCTTAATTGCGACATCAATTGATGGAGACGGTTATGCGCAATACAAGAGGCATGTCAACATGAATTCTGCCACAGCTGATAATGATTTAATATCTACACCACTTACAGGACAGACTTTTGGAGCCTTTGCTATAGACAACGAAGGTCTTATTTTAGCCAATGGAACACAAAGAGCCTTTGGTATTTTTAATAAAGACTTGGCAAAATATCGAAATTATTACACCGACACGAATGCCCAGACTATCTTACAACCTGGTGTAGGCTATAGAGCAGCCGCAATACCTGATGGTCTCAATTCAGAAACTGGTGCGGCATTCACATATACAGGAGAAATTGAAACAGGAGAAGTCTCTATTCCTATAAGAAAAACTGCCACTGCATTCTCTGAATGGAATTTAATAGGCAACCCTTATCCTTCTTATATAGATATACAACAATTGATAGAACACAATAAACTTCTATTGGACGAGAATTATGTGAGCATACATGGCTATGCAGGAGGAGGCAACAATAAGGTATGGGAACCTATAGGCATAGGCGTACAGTACGCAGGCCGTTTAATGGCGCCTGGACAGGGTTTCTTCGTGCTTTCTAATACTCTGGGGGGAAACTTCACTTTTACACCAGAGATGAGAGTTCCTAGTAATACCGATGATTTTATTTTAGGAAGAAATTCAGCTCCTGTAGATGCGGCTGGTATAAGTTTAACTATGTCAACTGCATCTAAAAGTTTTTATACCGATATTTTTTTTCAAAACGGAGTCACCTTAGATCATGATCTGGGATATGATATTGCATTGTTAGATGGTCCTTCTTTTTCAATTTTCTCTAAATTAGTTGAGGATGCGGGCAACCGAAATCGTGAATTCGACGTACAAGCCTTGCCTTACAGTATTTTAGATACAGAAGTTAGTGTTCCTATTGGCATCAAAGCTAATCAAGGGGAACAAATAACAATAAGTGCTATTAATATGACGCCTACACCATTTCCTCTACCGGAAAACGTTGACATTTATTTTGAGGATAAGCTGGCCAATACATCTACGTTTCTAAGTACTTCTACCTTTAATCATAATCAACGCTATATTTTCACTCCAAGTACGAATCTTACAGGAGAGTTGGGACGGTTCTTTTTAAGATTTACAAATAAATCTTTAAGTATCAACAAACCAGACTTTGATGCGATTGATGTTTTTAGTCCGCTAAATACTGGCAACCTCATAGTTAAAGGTAGCGTAAATGAAGTTACAAATCTGGAGATCTTTGACCTCAATGG
>JBARDR010000792.1:0-6907 GCA_049795335.1 Gelidibacter sp.
AACGTAAATACCAAAGCTTTACCCAACAAGGTTTATCGCCAGAAAAAGCCATTGAAAAAATCATAGAATACTCTACAATTCCCGGAACGTCGCGTCATCATTGGGGCACCGACATTGATCTTATTGACGCTAATGTTCCACAACCTAAAAATGTATTGAGCCCGGGGCATTTCGAAGGCAACGGAAGTTATGTGAAACTTAAAAAATGGATGGACGAACATGCTAAAGACTATGGTTTTTATTTAGTTTACACCGATCTTCCCGACCGAAATGGCTTCAAATATGAACCATGGCATTATAGTTACAAAGCGCTTTCATGGGACTATCTTCAGGACTACAGAAAATTAAATTTAAAAGATATTCTCAGCAAAGAATCCCTTTTAGGACATGAATATCTGACCGACTCTTTTTTGGATCGCTACAAGACTGAGAATATTTTAGACATTAATCCTGAGCTTTTGTAATTATAGAAGAGATGATGAATTGCAAAATAACATGAGATCATTGAACTAAAGCACTCCACCAGCCCCGCAAACATTCTGGCAGGGTGTTAACATAATTTGAGGCCAATAAAAAAGCCTCTTAAGAACAAGAGGCTTTCTCAGACACTAACTCAACTTTCGTTTATGAAAGATTTTTCAAATACACTAAAACATCTTTGGCATTAGAGCGTTTCGCATAATCCATAGCCGTCCATCCGTTATCTGATTTCTTTTTAAGTTCGGCGCCGTTTTTCACGAGGAATTCTAAAATATCGGTTCTATTATATTTAGCGGCATACATGGCTGGCGTCATCCCATTGGATCTTTCATTGACGTCAGCCCCTAACTCGATCAACTTTTTAACGGTGTCAAGATCTCCTTTCACTATAGACAAGCAAAACGGGCTAACCGAAATTTTTGTTTCGATCATAATAGATGGAACAGTGGAGAAACTTGGGGTGGCATGAGAGGTATTGAAAGCAAAACCTAATGCCATTGCGGAAATAATGATTGTTTTTTTCATGATGAATGTTTTTTGATTAATGATTACTTTTTGAACCATTAAGGCATTAAGATAATTAAGCGCGAATGTTTAGAACGTCACACTTAATACTCTCTAAATTAATGTTTTATTTTTTTCGAAAATATAAGAAAGACGACTCAAAACCAAAGGTGTTACAGTATTTCTTTTTAAATAGCATTCTTTTTGAACTATTAAGGCTTTATGATAATGGAGTTGTAATATTTAGAACAAAACTTTTAATGCTCCTTAACTTCTTAATGGTTTAATTTTTTTTTGCTGATTCAATACTCGAAACGTTAGGGCATCTCTATTTAAACATCATTTTACTCACTTTTTAAGACCAAATTACCTCTACAAATGTCAATTCCACAAAGTCCTGTTTCCCTAATGCTAGTCTCCAAAAATACGCTGACTATATTCAGAATTTTAAATCGATATTGTGTCATTTGAGTTTTTAAACTTTTATCTTTGAAACTCAAAACAAATTACCATGAACAAAAAAGTAATCCTTATGATTCTTGATGGTTGGGGGAAATCTCCAGACCCAAAAGTTTCAGCTATAGATAATGCCAATATACCCTTTATCGATTCGCTTTATACCAAATATCCCAATGCCTCGCTGCGTACAGATGGACTCCATGTAGGTTTACCAGAAGGTCAAATGGGCAATAGTGAAGTGGGCCACATGAATTTAGGCGCAGGTCGAATCGTCTATCAAGATTTGGCAAAAATAAACTTAGCGGTTCAGAACCATACACTCGCACAAGAAAAGGTATTGGTGGATGCTTTCAAGTACGCAAAGGAAAACAATAAACCTATTCACTTTTTAGGATTATTGAGTGATGGTGGGGTGCATTCGCATATCAACCATTTATTCGGATTGTTGGATGCCGCAAAAGAATATAATCTCGAGAAAGTCTTTGTTCATGCCTTTACCGACGGGCGCGATGTGGATCCAAAATCTGGATTAGGTTTTGTTTCTCAATTGCAGACGCACATCAAAGGAACTTCAGCAGAATTGGCTACCGTAACCGGCCGTTATTATGCGATGGATCGCGATAAACGCTGGGAACGTGTAAAATTGGCTTATGATGCCTTGGTCAACGGTATTGGCACACATTCCACAGATGCCATTCAAACCATTCAGGAAAGTTACAACAACGAGGTAACGGACGAATTTATCAAACCGATCATCATGACCGATTATGAAGGCCATCCAAAAGCGACCATCAAAAATGGCGATGTGGTTATTTTCTTCAATTTCAGAACCGATAGAGGCCGACAATTGACCGAGGCCTTATCGCAATATGATTTTCATGAGCAAAACATGCACAAACTCGATTTGTATTATGTGACCATGACCAATTATGACGATATTTTCAAAGGCATTAACGTGGTTTTTGAAAAAGACAATCTGACGGAAACCTTAGGCGAAGTTTTAGAGAAACACCATAAAAAACAAATCCGTATTGCGGAGACGGAAAAATATCCACACGTAACGTTTTTCTTTTCCGGAGGACGCGAAGTACCTTTTGAAGGCGAGAAACGTATTTTGCGCAATTCGCCAAAAGTTGCCACCTACGATCTAAAACCAGAAATGAGTGCGTATGAATTGCGCGATGCTTTAATTCCTGAATTGGAAAGCGAAGACGTTGATTTTGTATGTCTCAACTTTGCCAATGGCGATATGGTAGGTCATACGGGCGTCATGGAAGCGGCGATTAAAGCTTGTGAAGCGGTTGATATTGTTGTGAAAGATGTGGTTACTGCGGCACTAAAGCACAATTACACAACCTTATTAATTGCTGACCATGGCAACTGCGAAACCATGATTAATCCGGATGGCAGTCCAAACACGGCACATACTACAAATCCGGTGCCGATCATATTAATCGATAAAGATTTAAAACATATCAATGATGGTGTTTTAGGCGATTTGGCACCTACTATTTTAAAATTAATGGGAGTTCCGCAGCCAAAAATTATGACGCGACATTCGTTGATATGATGATTTTAGGCCAGCAAGTTATTTATTGTATTTTTGCCCAAAGCATTAACTCATGAATTTTCAGAACAGACTCATCATTGGTGTGGATTTTGACGGCACCATTGTAGAAGATCGTTATCCAGGAATTGGAAAACCCCGTATTTTTGCCTTCGAAACGCTTAAACGGCTTCAAGAAGATGGGCATCGCTTGATTTTATGGACGTACCGATGTGGAAAAACTCTTGATGAAGCTGTCGCGTTTTGCGAACAGAATGGCATCACCTTTTATGCCGTCAACAAAAGTTTTCCTGAAGAAGTGTTTGACAATACTAAAAGTCGAAAAATCAATGCCGATCTTTTTATCGATGACCGCAATATTGGCGGTGTCCTTGGCTGGGGCGAAGTTTATCAAATGATCACGAATGAACAACCCAACATTCCCGAAAAAAGAAAAGGAGGTTTATTCTCTTTTTTCAGATAGAATCAGTTGGTCAGCATTTCAAAATACTGCCTATCAATAGCTTCTCTATGATTGGGATGGGCAATGTTCACTAAGGCCTTCACACGGTTTTTAATTGATTTACCATACAATTCTGCAATGCCATATTCGGTGACCACATAATTGACATGCGCCCTTGTGGTCACCACACCGGCACCAGGCTTTAAACTTGGGACAATACGGCTGATGCCCGTTTTTGTTTCAGAAGGCAAGGCAATAATGGCTTTCCCCCCATCACTTAATGAAGCGCCTCTGATAAAATCCATTTGTCCGCCTACCCCGGAAAATATTTGTGATCCAATAGAATCAGCACAAACCTGTCCGGTCACATCAACTTCAATGGCAGAGTTAATGGCGACCATTCGTGGATTTTGTTTGATGATGGACACATCGTTGGTGTAATTTGAGGCACGCATTTCAATAAACGGATTGTCATCAACATAATCATACAAACGTTTTGACCCCATCAAAAAAGTTGCCAAGGCCCTACCTCTATTGATGGTTTTGTAATTGCCGTTGATAACATTTGACAAAATAAGATCAATCACACCATCACTGAACATTTCAGTGTGCAACCCTAAATCCTTATGGTTGGTCAATCGTGTCAATACGGCATTTGGAATACTTCCAATCCCCATTTGTAAAGTGCTTCGGTCTTCAATTAAACCCGCAACAAAGTCGCCTATCTTTTCTTCTATAGCCGTTGGTTCTGCCATTTCATGAATAGGCAATGGTTCATCACAATTTACAAAAGCATTGATTTCAGAAATATGAATAATCCCTGCACCGTGCGTTCTCGGCATTTGCTTATTGACTTGTGCAATCACATATTTAGCGTTGTCAATGGCTGCCAAAGTTGCTTCTACAGAGACACCCAGGGAACAATAACCATGTTTATCAGGCACCGAAACATGAATTAATGCGATATCTAATGGTATGATGCGGCGCTTAAAAAGCAAAGGCAATTCACTTAAAAAAACCGGAGTATAAGAACCATTTCCTGCTTTTATTGTATGTCTTACGTTTTTACCAATAAAAAAACAATTGACATGGAAACTATCTTTCAACTCAGGATTCGCATAAGGTGCCACCCCTTCGGTATGTAACTGGCATATTTCGACGTTTCTCAATTCTTCATGTCGGTTGGCCAAAGCTTTTATCAGCACTTGAGGCGCGGCCGCAGCTGCTTGCAGGTAAACACGATCATTTGATTTTACGGCCTTTACGGCCTCTTCAGCAGTTATTGCTTTGTACATAAGTATTCTATTTAATTACAAAACTATTCAACTAAATCCATTTAAAAACTGTTATATGTCATGTTTGGGAACAATGTCAACCCCATTTTTTTTAATTATCTTTGCACATATTTTTTTACGATGATTATACAAAAAACAAGAGAAGAAATCGAAATAATGCGCGAAAGCGCCTTAATCGTTTCCAAAACATTAGGGATGCTGGCTAAGGAAGTAAAACCTGGCGTTACCACGAAGCAACTGGATAAAATGGCCGAAGAGTTTATTCGTGCACAAGGTGCCCTTCCTGGGTTTTTAGGTCTTTACGACTGCCCTTCAACGTTACTTTGCAGCACCAATGAGGCCGTTGTTCATGGTTTACCCACTGACATCCCTTTAAAAGAAGGTGATGTGGTAGCCATTGATTGCGGTGCCCTCAAAAATAAATACTACGGCGACCATGCCTACACTTTTGAAGTTGGCGAAGTAGCTCCAGAACTAAAAAAACTACTTCAAATCACTAAGGAATCTTTATACCTTGGAATTAGAGAATTAAAAGTTGGCAATCGTGTGGGTGATGTAGGTTATGCCATTCAAAATTATTGCGAGGCCGAAGGTTATGGTGTCGTTAGGGAATTGGTGGGTCATGGATTGGGCACAAAAATGCATGAAGATCCTGAAATGCCAAACTATGGCAAACGAGGCCGCGGTAAAAAATTTATCGAAGGCATGGTTGTCGCCATCGAACCTATGATCAACTTAGGAACACATCGCATCAAACAACTTGATGATGGTTGGACAATTGTCACTTTAGACGGTAAACCAAGTGCGCATTTTGAGCATGATGTGGCAATCATTGATGGCAAACCAGAAATTTTATCAACTTTTGGATATATTTATGAGGCTTTGGGGATTGTGTCTGATGAGGAGGATGAGTTTAGAAGAGAGGCTTTAGTGCTATAGCTATTTCGCAGAGATGCGCAGAGTTTCACGGAGATACACAGAGAGATATGAATGACAAACTGACTGAGCAAATTATTGGGGCAGCAATCGAGGTTCATAAAGCTTTAGGTCCTGGATTGCTGGAGTCTGCGTATCAAAAGTGTTTACTATACGAGCTTAAATCTCAAGGACTTGAAGTACAACAAGAAATACCTTTGCCTATTATTTATAAAGATATAAAATTAGACCATGGGTATCGCATTGATTTACTGGTCGAAAATGAAATTGTTATTGAAATTAAAACTGTCGAACAATTTACTGACGTACACTTTGCTCAAATATTAACCTACCTAAAACTAGGTCATTTTCCAAAAGGCTTACTTATTAATTTCCATACAAAACTTTTAACAAAAGGTATAAAACGATTTATCAATACAACTCAATAAAACTCAGCGTATCTCTGCGTTTTCTCTGTGAAACTCTGTGTAACCACTGTGAAACAACTCTTCAAATACATCCTCAACACCATCCCGAGACCCATCCTAATCAGGCTCAGCTACGTAGCGCGCCCTATTTTGGCATTCTTATTAAAGGGAAATCAGTTCACCGATCCTATTGACGGCAGGAGTTTCAAATCTTTTTTACCTTACGGATATGGCACCCAACGCAACAACGTTTTGTCGCCATCCACATTAAGCTTAGAACGCCACAGATTGCTTTGGTTGTATCTTAAAAATGAAACCGATTTCTTTTCAGCCCCAAAAAAAGTATTGCATTTTGCCCCTGAGCAAGCTTTTTACAAGCGTTTCCGAAAGATGAAACATTTGGATTATGTCACTACCGATTTGAATTCGCCATTGGCAGACGTCAAAGCAGATATTTGCGATTTACC
This sequence comes from Gelidibacter sp., assembly GCA_049795335.1. Taxonomy (GTDB): domain Bacteria; phylum Bacteroidota; class Bacteroidia; order Flavobacteriales; family Flavobacteriaceae; genus Gelidibacter. The sequence goes on from JBARDR010000792.1 coordinate 6,558, forward strand.
ATTTAAAGACAACGAATTCGACATCATTTTATGCAACCATGTTTTGGAACATATTCCTGACGATACCAAAGCCATGCAGGAATTGTATCGTGTCATGAAACCTGGTGGGTATGGTATTTTCCAAATTCCGCAAGATTTATCGCGAGCAACCACTTTTGAAGATGACACGATTACCGACAAAGCTGAACGCGCTAAAATCTTTGGCCAATATGACCATGTGAGAATTTATGGTCGCGATTATTTTGATAAGCTGCGCTCTATCGGATTCAAAGTTGAAGAAGTCGATTATACTGCTAAATTATCAGAGGTAGATGTGACTCGCTTTTGTTTGGCTAAGGGCGAGGTTATTC
>JBARDR010000793.1:0-3784 GCA_049795335.1 Gelidibacter sp.
ACATAATATAAACCAGCGAGAAAATAGAAATAAAAATCCAAAGTGACATGGCGAGCACAATTGGCTTAAAACCTGTCTGTTTTAAATCTTTAATTGAAATCGTTGAACCCACCAAAAACATGGTAACGATCAACAAACGTTTTGAGATCACTACAATATTGCTGGTGATTACTGTGGGAAGAACGCTATAGCTGTTGATAATGATGGCTAAAATAAACAGTCCAATAAAATACGGAATTTTAATTTTTTGACCTTTCGATTTAAATAAGAACATAGAGAAAATGGACAAAGGAATGATCCATAACGTTCTTGACAGTTTGACCGTTGTCGCAATTCGCAAGGCTTCATCACCATAGCTCAATGCAGCTCCCACCACGGAGCTCGTGTCATGAATGGCAATAGCCGCCCATAAACCAAATTGATCTTGAGTTAAGTTGAAAAATTGACCGATTGGGGGAAAAATTAAAAGTGCGATGGAATTAAGTAAAAACACAACCCCTAAAGCCAAACTGATAGTTTTACCCTCGGCTTTGATCACTGGCGAAATGGCCGCAATAGCGCTACCGCCACAAATTGAAGTTCCTGAAGTAATGAGGTGGCCGAGTTTCCGATCTAGTTTTAATAATTTAGTCAATAAAATCCCTAAAGTTACTGTCAAGACAATCGAGTAGAAGGTGAGGCTTAATCCCTCTTTACTCGTTTCCAGAGTTTCTTTGATGAACATTCCAAAACCCAAACCGACCACAGCAACTTTTAGTAATATTTGAATTGTTTTTTGCGTTTGTTTGAAGAAGGGATTACTAAAGATGAAGGTGAATATAAACCCTAAAAGTAACGCAATCGGACTGCTTACAAATCCGAAGAGCGCCACTAAAATTAGGATAAAGAAAATGACTTTAGATATACTAGATTTCATGTCGGTTGATTTCATGACACAAAATTAAAGCTTAATGATAGCCAATCTGCAAATTAAGATTTGGTTCTAGATAACTAAAAGTTATAATTGGAGCGTACAAATTTCTCAAAATACTCCATGACTTTGGAATTGTAACCCGTTCTGGAAACAAAATAAAACCAACGTTCCATGCAGATATCATTAATGTCAATAATCTTCAACTTATTGCTTGTCAAATCTTCCGCTAGGGAATGGATGGATAAAAAAGCATAACTGTCCGAATGGTACAAATAATTTTTAATGGCCTCTGTACTGTTGAGGTGTAGAATAGTATTGAGATTGTTAATATTGTTCTCCTTTAAAATGTCGTGAATTATATCTCTTGTTCCAGAACCTAACTCTCTTTCAACTAATGGAAGTTCATGTATGCTTGATTTGTCAATCGTGTTATTTTTGATCGATGTATTTCGGACATTGGTAACCAGCACAATTTCGTCTTTGATGAACTTTTTAAAATGAAGTTGTTTGTTCGTGTTTTTGCCTTCAGTAATCCCAAAATTCAGATGTTCATTTAAAATCAAACTTTCAATTTCTTCTGAATTGCCACTCGTAATCTCAAAATGTACTTGTGGATATTGCATGGAGAATTTTGCCAAAATTTTCGGAATGATATAATTGGCCGCAGTAGTACTCACTCCAAAATGAATGTTTTGGGGCAAAGTATCCTTCAAAATTAGGAATTGCTGCTCCATTTCGTCATAAATGCTCAAAATACGCTCCACATATATCAAAAAGGCCTTGCCATCTTCAGTGAGTTCAATCGAGTTTCGTCTTCTGATAAAAAAATTGCTTTTATAGGATTCTTCTAAATTCTTTATGGTTTTTGAAACTGCAGGCTGTGAGATGAAGAGACGTTCTGAAGCTTTGGTAAAACTTAAATGTTCGGCCACAACCTTAAATATGTGCAATTTGGTTTTCATCCTACTTTTTTCTGCTCAACGTCAATCCGTCACGAATAGGAAGCATAACGGTTTCAATCCGATCGTCATCTTTCAGGAGTTTGTTATATTCAATTAAAGCCTCCGTTGCTTTATCATCTTTTTTTAAGGGTTCAATCACTTTTCCGCTCCAAAGCACATTGTCAGAAAGGATGATGCCTCCAGGATTTAGTTTGTCAATGATTAAATGAAAGTAATTGTTGTAGTTTTCTTTATCGGCATCAATAAACACAATATCAAAATTGGTTTTCAATTGCGGAATGATGTCTAAGGCATCTCCTAAATGCTGATGTATTTGTTTCCCATATTCTGATTCATCAAAATACTTGCGCTGAAAATCGACGAGTTCTTCATTCACATCTATCGTATGAAGTTCCCCATTTTTTTGAAGTCCTTCAGCTAAGCATAATGCGGAATAGCCTGTGTATGTCCCGATTTCCAAAATACATTCTGGACTTACCATCTTTGAAATGATACTCAATAAACGACCCTGATAATGTCCACTGAGCATGCGTGGTTGTAATATCTTCTGATGCGTTTCTCGAGATAATCGTTGTAATAATTCTGGTTCGTCCTCTGAACTTGCGGTAATGTAATCATCCAAAGCTTCTGGTAGAAAATTCATGATTTTGAGATGTTTAATTGTTTTATGATTTTTTTTAAATCTTCAATCGAAGTTTGGTCTAGTACCATCGTATTAATGATCATTTCTGATTGCTTCGTCATTAATTTATACTTGCCTGCAGTGTAAGTGATATCGGTAATTTGATCCAGATTGATGCGTTTTGGAAGGAGATCGTGTTTGGTTAAAATTCCGTTTTTTATGGTGGCATAATGAAAGGTTTTTTTATAAATATAAGCTCCCAAAAATCCTATGCCAATGACTAAATAACCATAGCCAAAATAACTTTCAGTTCTAAAAAAGAAATAAAAACCGAAAATAAGTAGCCATAAAATGCCAAATAACAAAATCGTAAGATGGTGCTTTTTTGAATATTTAAACTGTAGTGTTGATGTCATTAATTCCCTAATATTCTATTTGTTAATTTTTCTTTGGCGGCTTGATCATCGCCACACAACCATTGGATCACGTTGTCTTCCCAAATGGCATCATGCTCTGCTTCGGTAATGATTTTGCGTTCCATGGCCAAATCTAAGATTTTTCCTGGGTATGAGGATTGTTGTGCACTTTCCATTTCCCCCAAAGGATAAGGATCGTCTAGTCCCATAATGACTTGTTTATAACCTTGATTTTTAATCAAGAGTTGTAAACTTCCAGTATCATGTACCAAAGTGTCAAAAAAGATGTTTTTGTGACCTACTGCTTTTCTTGGGTGGCTTTTGCCTACAAACAAATCTGGTCGGCCGTCAAATCCTTGAATGCGTCGGCCTAAATTAATTTGTGCCAACTGGCCACCATGGGCGAAACATGTGCGCATATTTGGATATTTATCCTGATAGCCATTTAAGGTTAAAAAATGATAGGCATCCGCACATTGCGCCAACATCCAAATCAAATGGAAGCGCCAAGAGGTGTTTTCTAGTTTTATGAATTTTTCGCCATCATACGGATGGATTTCCACGGCCAAATTGTATTTATTGGCCAATTCAAAAATAGGCTCATTTTCTTCATCAAAAATACAGCGCCAGGTGCCAATCGTGTCCATATAATGGGTTGGCAAACACAATAATTGCATGCCCAATTCTTCCACGCAACGTTCAATTTCCCAACAGGCGCCCCTAACAAACCCAGGATGAACAACAAATCCGCAAGTAAATTTACTGGGATGTTCCCTTTGGATTTTTGCATTGAAATCATTTTGAAATCGCAGGGCCTGTTTCATTTCTTCCACACGCAAACCGTTGCCATACAATTGCGACAGATTTAAAA
>JBARDR010000794.1:0-8175 GCA_049795335.1 Gelidibacter sp.
TTGTAATTCTGAAACAATGCGTTGATTATAACCTAACATATCTGTATAGCGTTTCATAACATCTTTAAATTCTGACGGAGATCCAAGCAAGACTAATTTTTTTAATGGGGCGAATTGGTATTTATGCTGAAAATAAACTGATGCCATCCCGCCAACGGAATGCCCAATGATGATGTCTGGAGAAAACCGATGGGCAACTATATTTATGAACTCGGCGTATAATAGGGCATTAAATATGCTGCCCCCTGATCTTCCATGAGCGGGTGCATCAAGAGCAACAACATTAAAACCTTTCTTTTTAAGATCGATGATTAGTTTTTTCCATCGCGCCGAATTGCTTTCCCAACCATGGGTTAAAAGTATGGTTTGTTTTGTGCCAAGCCATCTGTAAGTCATGATCCGATGGTTTTCATACTTCAACTCTTCTTGATAAGCGGTATGTAAAAAATCGGACTGCTCCTCGTTTATTTTTCCGGCTCTTGGTGTCGTGAACAAATACATCGCCTTGTTAGCTGCATAAGGTTTGGATATATAACTCAGCATATTGATGTAATTCCCGATTAATTTGACAACGAGTTCTTTCATAAGTCTCTAAATAGGATTAGTCTTCTCTGTTAACGAGATCCATCGAAAATGCTGGGAGGCAAACAGCAAGATATTCGCAAGGCACAGTATAAGGATTGGAATATTGAACCCGAGTATTTTTTTGAATTTTTATCGATTCGCCAGCTGATAAAATTATGGTGTCTCCTTCGATAATAAATTGTTTTTTACCGCTGATAATAAATGTGTATTCATCAAATTCAGGGGTTTGAAAAGGTTCACTCCAACCGGCTGGTGCGACCATATGTGCAATGCTGAGTTGGGAATTACCATCTGTAGCCTTTCCAAAGTGCTCTTTGATTATTTTTCCATCGGTTGTTGGTACAACAAATGGAGAGTTTTGAATTTTATAGCGTTTATTTGACATTCGTTTTTCTGTTTTTAAATTTTAATCAATCAGTCCGCAGCCTGCCTGTACCGAAAAGGGGCGTTCGGGTGGGTCTTCAATCCTCAGTTGGCAATGAACTTCGCTGATTAGTGTTGACCTTTTTCAGTTAATTAATGGTCAATAGTTGATATGATTTTTTCCTTTCACTTTACAACGGCTGTGATCTTTAATCAGTCGTCAGATTTATAATAGAATACTGACCTGCCCGTAAGTTCAGGCGGGTGACGTTGATTTTGCTGATTTTTACTGCTTTATTTTGTCTTTTTTTCATGTCATGCGTCATCAGATGCATCACTTTTTACTTTATTTAAAGGTTTCCGTTTTATCATTCCGCCTTTTATATCCTTCACAAGTCCCATGATAAGAAATGCATGCTCGTCAATTTTGTCTATTTCAGTATGCAGTTTTGCGAGTTCCAATCGGGTTACAACGGTATATATGATATCTTTCTCATAGCTTTGGCCATGTCCGCCGAAGCCACCTTTTCCTGCATAAATGGTACATGCGCGTCGGAGTTTGTTAACAATCATCTTTCTGAGTTCCTCGTGTTTTACTGAAATAATGGTAACCCCAACATATTGTTCCAGGCCATCCACAACAAAGTCGACCGTTTTTGCTGCAGATAAATAGGTCAATATGGCATATAGTGCAATTTCTATAGATAATACATAGGCTGCAAACGAAAAAATGATAATATTAATCAACAGTAATACATCGCCAACTGTGACAGAAAGTTTTTTACTGAGCCAAATGGCTAATACTTCGGTGCCGTCAATAACACTGCCGCCTCTCATGGCTAACCCGATGCCCAACCCCAGAAAGAAGCCCCCAAAAACCGCAATCAATAAACGATCATCTGTTATTGTTGGATAGTCCACATAATGCACGACGAGAGCTAATAAGGCAATGGTAATCCCACTTCTAATCGCAAATTTTGTGCTGAATGTTTTTATTGCAAGAATTAAAAAAGGAATGTTCACCAAAATTAATAAATAGCTCAAATCAATTTGAGTAAAATTATCTAAAAGTAAGGAAATACCCGTGGCACCGCCATCTATAAAGCGATTGGGTAGTAAAAAACCCTTCAAACCAAAACCGGCTGAAAATACGCCAATGAGAAGATAGCTGTAATCCTTTATCGCGTGCTTGATTTCTATTTTAATCTGTCGCGCTAAAGGGATGACTTGTCTATTTTTTATTGTTGCAGACGAGTTCTCTTGCTCAAGTTTTTTCCGAGCAATAGTGACTAACAGTTTTGAGAAAAGTGAACTCATCTTTTATTTTTGTTGGTTTAGTTCCAGTGCACGAAAAAATATTTAATTTTTGCGTTGTCTGGGATCTGTGAAGCTTCAATCGATATGCTTCTATCAAAACGAAGATTGGAAGGCAACTCGTTTTTGTCAATAGTAAACGAGGCATTGATTTCCTTAACGTTAACAATGATGAAGCTGATAAGATTATCGATTTTTGAAATGGTATAGGCCTTCTCGATATCCTTGAATGTGCTTAAAGTAGAAATCCCTTTCTCCGTCTTATATTGTGGATCCAAGATGCGAACACTGCTCACTGTGGCTGTTGAATCTGCTTTTATTTTAGGAGAAATACTTAATAGTTGCTTGCCATCTTTGTCAAAGATGTTAAAATCACTGATGTTTGCTGTAAATTCATCTGCGCCTTTGTAATTGGCAATAGAATCTTTCTCAAAAATCATTTTTAAATCTTTGATTTGAGTGGAATCGGTTAAGTTTCCAATGTTATGTTTTTGAATCAGAAAAGGATCTTGGTTCTTTCCGCAACTGGTCAATAAAAGAGAAACTATAGCAATGTAAATAAATGATTTATGCATTTGAAATGTTGATTTTAATTCCATTGAATGGAGGTTTGTTATGGGTTGATAATGGATTCTTTTGGTTTACTTTTTTTTCATGACTTTGGACAATATGCCAAAAACACTTCTTATAAAGGTAGCACTGGTTAGCAGTTTTACAACAGGGTTCATTGCTGAACTGCGACGTGTGGTGGTTGTGCGCGGTTTGGACTGTGTATTCTTTGAAGCTTCCGATGCCTTCTTATCATTTTCTATTTGCTGTGCCGCTGTTGCATCCTTAATTTTACTGTTCAGCATTTCATAAGCACTTTCTCTGTCAATAGTTTCGTTGTATTTTTTGATCAATTTTGACTTTGAAAGTAAGCTAGATAGTTCGTTTTCAGTTAGAATATCCATTCTGCTCATGGGTGCACGCACCATGGTTGCCGCGAGAGGTGTTGGTCTACCTTTTTCGTCCAAGGCGCTAACCAATGCTTCTCCAGTTCCTAAAGAAGTCAAAACACTTGCCGTGTCATAGTAGACCGAGTCTGGATAGTTTTGCGCTGCTAACTTAATCGCTTTTCTGTCGTTTGCGGTAAATGCCCGTAAAGCATGCTGAACTTTTAAGCCTAATTGACTCAATACAACTTGAGGAATGTCAGTTGGGTTTTGGGTTACAAAATAAATCCCCACACCTTTACTTCGGATGAGCTTGACGATAGTTTCAATTTGGTTTAAAAGCGCTTTCGATGCTTCATTAAAAATCAAATGTGCTTCTTCAATAAATATGACAAGTTCCGGGTGGTCAGTATCTCCTTTTTCAGGGAAAGTTGTATAGATTTCAGCCAAAAGACTTAACATAAAAGTCGAAAACAATTTTGGGCGATCTTGAATATCGGTCAATCTGATGATATTGATGTAACCTCTGCCATTTTCATCAACTCTAAGTAAGTCATCAACCTCGAAAGAGGTTTCTCCGAAAAATAAATCGGCACCTTGCTGCTCCAGTTCTACAAGTTTTCTTAGGATAGTACCTGTTGAAGCGGTTGAAATTCGGCCGTATTCTTCCTCAAATTCAACTTTTCCTTCTTGGGTGGAATATTGCAAGATTTTTTTGAAATCCTTTAAATCCAATAGTGGCATTTGATGATCATCACAATATTTGAAAATCACTGCAACAATACCCGATTGCGTATCTGTCAAATCGAGAATGCGCGACAAGAGGACGGGGCCAAATTCGCTGATCGTGGCTCTTAGTCGTACGCCATCTTGTTGAGATAGCGTTAAAATCTCAACAGGAAAAGATTTTGATTCAGAAGGAATGCCAATTTTGGCTTGACGTTCATCAATTTTTGGGTTTCTAGCACCTGCTTCTGCCAAACCGCTTAGGTCTCCTTTAACATCCATTAATAGGACAGGAATTCCTTTTTCAGAAAGATTTTCAGCTAATACCTGAAGGGTTTTTGTTTTTCCAGTTCCTGTAGCGCCGGCAATCAATCCGTGTCGATTCAATGTTTTTAAAGGTACATTTACAAAAGCACCGGCAATAGGCTCGCCATCCAGCATGGCGGTGCCTAAAGTAATAAATCCGCCTTTATTGGTGTTTCCGTCTTGTATCTGTTTTAAAAACTCATCTTTTATGGTCATGAATTCTAAATTTTGCATAAAAATAGTGTAATTTTAGTCAAGTTAAAGAGATATAAAATGAAACTTAAATCAGTTTTTCCCATTGTTTTATTCAGCATATTTGTCCTTGGGTGCAAAATGGATTCCAATGTGATCGTGTTTCATGATTCGCATGAGCCCGCAAAGCAAGATGCCCCCTTTAGCGATGTGGTTGAGAGCAATGGCTTTTTGTTTTTAAGCGGCCAAGTAGGAATGGATCACCAAACGCGAACCCTTGTGGATGGCGGAATAGAGGCAGAGACTAAACAGTGTATAGAAAATGTCAAGGCCGTTTTGGAACATCATAAATCATCCTTAGATAAAGTGGTTAAGTGTACCATTATATTACGGGATATTGAAGATTTTGCTGCATTTAATAAAATATACAAGGAATATTTTCCAAATAAACCCGCGCGAACAACCTTTTCGGCAAGCGATCTGGCCGTCAATGCGAGCATAGAAATTGACGTTATCGCCTCTAAATAAAAACTTCTATTACTTGCCCTCCAACTTTTAGGATTATGAAGTATCTTTGCGGCCTATGACAAAGATAGAAAAACAAGAATTGATCGATAAAGGTCTTTTATTGCCTTTAATGGAGGAGTTTTATACGATACAAGGGGAAGGTTTCCATAAGGGAACAGCGGCTTATTTTATAAGACTTGGGGGCTGTGATGTGGGATGTCATTGGTGTGATGTCAAAGAAAGCTGGAATGCTGAACTGCATCCACCTACCATGATAGATGCTATTGTTGAAAATGCCGCCCGATATAGTAAAACCATTGTGATTACTGGTGGAGAACCTTTAATGTGGGATATGGATCCCCTAACTGCAAAATTAAAGGAGAAGGGTATGCAGACCCATATTGAAACCTCTGGTGCTTATCAATTAACCGGGACTTGGGATTGGATTTGTCTCTCTCCTAAAAAATTGAAACTCCCTACCCAAGCAGTTTACGAAAATGCCAACGAATTAAAATGCATTATCTTTAATAAAGACGATTTCCGGTTTGCCGAAGAGCAGGCTGCAAAAGTGAATACCGATTGCATTTTATATTTGCAACCAGAATGGAGCAATCGCGATAAGATGGTGCCATTAATCGTTGATTATGTGATGGCAAATCCGCAATGGAAAGTGTCGTTGCAAACCCATAAATATTTGAATATTCCATAATAAAAAAGAGTCTAACATAATAAATGCTAGACTCTTTTTAGTTATCTCAAATTAATATTTTGACACGAATTTCACGGATTTTCACGAACTTACTTGAGCACTAATAATGCTGGTTCAAATTTTTCACTATAAATTTCGCAAATGCAACAGAATTTTAATCTGTTTAAAATTTAGTCCATAGCGATTGAGTTCAAAAGATAGTTATTAAAGTATGGTAAAAGGTACTTTGACTCGTAACGTACCCCATCCCATGTACATGTCGGCTCCTGTTGGCGATCCTTCAAAAACAATAGAAAAAGCTTCCAAGGTATCCTTGCTTTGACTTACAGGCACTTTTATGCGGGTTACATCATCCTCTTGTTTGTAAGTGTAAGCGCCCCAAATATTAATTTCTGAGCTCAAAATAATCGTCCATTCTTTGTTTCCAGGAATTGTAAATAAAGAATAGGTTCCCGGTTTAACCCTGGTATTTCCAAACATCACAGGTTTGTAAAAGGTAATTTCGGTGGCCTCATTGGCACCTGTTCTCCAAACGTCATCGTTGGGCGCTAATTTGCTGAGGTCACGTCCTTTTAATTGTGGTCGGCTGTAAATGACTTTTATGGCCTTTTCAGAAATTTTATAACTGCTAGGGTAGGTTGCAGCATCCATTGGACTCGGATCTAAATCTGGGAATTTTTGAGCGTTTGCCGTAAAAGAGAGTGCCAACGTCAAAGTTAATGCTAGTGTTTTAAAGGCTGTTTTCATAGAATTCTATTTTTTGAGGATAAATTTAAGAATTTATTATCTTAAAGTAATTATAAAGTTTATTACTAAGACGGAAGTTTACATTTATTCGAAAATTGCAGCAATTAAATTAAATGGACTTTTATATTAACCTTATAAACTGTTTTTTAGTTATAATTTGTAACCATTGTAGATTAATTGGTTTTATAATTAGAATGAAGTGCTCATATTTGCCTAAGATTTATAATAAATATTAACACTAAAGAATATCATCATGTGTGGAATTGTATGTGCCTTTGATTTAAAACAGAAAGCAGAAGATTTAAGACCTCAATTATTGGAAATGTCTAAAATAATCCGTCACCGTGGACCGGATTGGAGTGGCGTTTTTAATAATGACAAAGCGATCATGACACATGAGCGTTTGGCCATCGTTGATCCTGCATCTGGAAAGCAACCTTTATTTAGTGAAGACAAAAATTTAGTCTTGGCTGCGAATGGCGAAATATACAATCACAGAGAGTTAAGAAAACAATTTCCTGATTACAAGTTTCAAACTGAAAGCGATTGTGAAGTGATTTTGGCTTTATATCGAGAAAAAGGAGTTGATTTTATTGATGAGATGAACGGCATCTTCGGATTTGCCATTTATGATGTTGAAAAAGATGAGTATTTCATTGCTCGTGACCATATGGGAATTATTCCCTTATATATAGGATGGGATCAAAACGGAACCTTTTATGTCGCTTCAGAATTGAAAGCGTTAGAAGGTTACTGTACAAAAATCGAATTATTTCCTCCAGGGCATTATATGAGTAGTAAGGATGGAAAGTTTATACAGTGGTACAAACGCGAATGGGTAGAATATGACGCGGTTAAGGATAACGAAACGAGCATCAAAGCTATTAAAGAAGCATTAGAAGCTGCAGTGCACCGGCAATTAATGAGTGATGTGCCTTATGGCGTATTGCTTTCTGGTGGATTGGATTCGTCGGTAACTTCGGCCATTGCCAAAAAATATGCTGACAGACGCATCGAGTCGGATGATACGCAAGCGGCTTGGTATCCTCAATTGCATAGTTTTTCTGTAGGATTGGAAGGCTCGCCAGATTTAGCTGCCGCAAGAGTCGTGGCAGATCATATCGGAACCGTGCATCACGAAATAAAATTTACCATTCAAGAAGGTTTGGATGCGCTCAGAGATGTTATTTATAATCTCGAAACCTATGATGTCACAACCATTCGTGCTAGCACACCAATGTATTTGATGGCACGTGTGATCAAATCCATGGGGATTAAAATGGTGTTGTCAGGAGAAGGCGCAGACGAATTGTTTGGTGGTTATCTCTATTTCCATAAAGCGCCAAATCCTCGCGAATTTCATGAGGAAACCGTGCGTAAATTGAGTAAATTGCACATGTACGATTGTTTGCGTGCCAACAAAAGCTTGGCAGCATGGGGAATTGAAGGGCGTACACCATTTTTAGATAAAGAATTTATGGATGTCGCCATGCGCGTTAACCCAGAAGATAAAATGATCAACGGCGAGCGAATGGAAAAATGGGTCGTTCGTAAGGCATTTGACGATATGTTGCCAGAAAGCATCGTTTGGAGACAGAAAGAACAGTTTAGTGATGGGGTCGGCTATAGTTGGATTGATACCTTAAAACTAATGGTTAACAACGAAGTTAGCGATGAGCAATTGGCAAATGCCAAGTACAAGTTCCCATTGCAAACGCCAACAAGCAAGGAAGAGTTTTATTACCGTTCTATTTTTGCAGAATATTTCCCAAGTGATACGGCGGCCTTATG
>JBARDR010000795.1:0-2223 GCA_049795335.1 Gelidibacter sp.
CCTTCATTTGGTTCAGGCGTGAAACTGAATTCGAAATATTTTTTATCCAATTCTGGGCTTCCGAAAACCTGGAATTGTTTATTGGTGCCACGACCAACGCTCACATCGGTTCCTTCAAAGAAACATAAACTTGGATATAAAACAACCGACTGGTCATTCGGTAAATTTGGAGACGGCTTAATTGGTAAGCTATAGGGCATTTGATGGTCGTAATTTTCCATCGAAATAACGGTCAATTGGCATTGCACGCCATTTTTCAACCACTTTTCACCATTGATCATTTTTGCGTATTCACCAATAGTCATTCCGTGAGCAATTGGAATGGGATGCATTCCTACAAAACTGGTATAGGCTTTTTCTAAAATAGGGCCGTCAACATATTGTCCATTAGGATTTGGTCGGTCTAAAATAAGTAACGGGATTTTTGCCTCGGCACACGCTTCCATCACGTAATGCAAGGTAGAAATGTAGGTGTAAAACCGGACGCCCACATCCTGAATGTCGAAAACTAAAATGTCCAAACCTTTAAGTTGCTCTGGTTTTGGTTTTTTATTATCGCCATAAAGAGAGATAATAGGAAGTCCAGTTTTGGAATCCAAACCGTCCTTTATTTTTTCGCCGGCATCTGCAGTCCCTCTAAAGCCATGTTCTGGTGAGAAAACTTTCTTTATATCGATGTTTAAACTCATTAAGGAATCCACAAGATGCGTGTAACCTTTGGCATTAAAAATCACACTCGATTGATTTCCGACAACACCAACGCGTTTGCCTTTTAGTAAGTTCAGGTAGTTTTCGGTTTGATTGGCACCAACTTTTATGGTCTGCGGTTTTGAGGCATCCGTATGAAGCACCAACTTTTCGTGCTTTGAGCTTCCAACTTCCAACTTTGTACTTGCAGTTCCTTTTCCACAAGAAATCAGTACTAAAACAATTCCGCTTATCATCGGAAATAGCGTATTTTTGAACATCTTTAATAGCATCTTAAAATTTTGAATTACGAGTTTTTTATAGCTAAACGAATTATAGGCAGTAAAGCGTATAAAAGTAGTGTATCGGCACCAATAATAAAAATTGGAATTGCAGCAATTGCTATTGGTATTATAGTCATGCTCATTGCCATTGCAACGGGCATCGGGCTTCAAGAGAAAATAAGGGACAAAGTCGTGGCTTTTAATGGTCATGTGACCATTACCAATTTTGATAGCAATGCGTCCGATGAATCTGAAACTCCAATTAGCAGGCATCAAGAGTTTTATCCTGAGTTCAAAATTGTTGAGGGTGTCAAACACGTCCAAGCGGTTGCTACCAAATTTGGTGTGATTCGTACCGAAACTGACTTTGAAGGCGTTGTGCTCAAAGGTGTTGGATCAGATTATGATTGGCATTATTTCAAGGATTTTTTGACCGAAGGACGGTTGCCGGATTATTCTGGAGAGATGAATAATGAAGTTCTGATTTCAGAATACTTAGCTAATAGATTGCATTTCAAGGTCGGCGATAGTTTTCAAACCGTTTTTAAAAAGGAAAACATTGATCAGATGCCTTGGTTAAGGGCTTTTGAGATTGTGGGGATCTATAATTCCGGATTTAAGGAATTGGATGAGAAATTTGTGATGGGCGATATTCGCCATGTGCAACGTCTCAACAAATGGAATGAAGATCAAGTTGGGAATTTTGAGGTGTTTCTTGACGATTTTAAACAAATTCAAACCAAAGGCATAGAAATTTACGAAAATATCCCTTCAGATCTGGACGCCACAACGGTAGAGCAGAAGTATGTTTCCATTTTTGAGTGGATCGGTATTTTTGATAATAACACCTATGGCATTATCGGTATCATGATTCTTGTGGCAGGGATTAATATGATTACTGCCTTATTGGTTCTTATTTTGGAACGCACTCAAATGATCGGAATTTTAAAAGCTTTGGGAAGTAATAACTGGAGTATTAGAAAAGTGTTTTTATATAATGCCACCTATCTCATCGGCTTGGGGTTGTTCTGGGGGAATTTAATCGGATTGGGATTGTTGTTGGCACAGAAGTATTTTGGTTTGGTGCCCCTAAATCCCGAAGTATACTATGTTAGCGAAGCACCCGTATATCTTAGTTTAGATTATGTTTTAATGCTGAATATAGGGACGTTTATTGTCTGTTTATTGATGCTATTGATTCCGTCGATAATTATTACTAAAATTTCCCCGGTTAAGGCGATGCGGTTTGATT
>JBARDR010000796.1:0-2423 GCA_049795335.1 Gelidibacter sp.
GTGTTTTTAATAAGAATATTTGCTCCAGAGATGGGCAGGTTTCCGTCAGTGACCTTGCCAGTGACCAAGAGATCCTGGGCTGTGAGTGGCAGGGTAAAAATTATGAAGAGAAGATTACAGCCAAAAATACGCCGCCACCTAACTGATTTATGATTATTTATCATAGTTTTGTGTTGGTTAAAGTGATACAATTATTTTAACTTTTGGCCTGCTCCGATGGTCGTCGAAAACTTGGGAGTGGGCTTTTTTAGTGCCGATTTATGGTGAACGGCAACGTTGTTTTTTATGTTGTTTTTAGCTCATAGGCAATATGTGTTTTTTAGGGAAGAGGGGCTACTGCTTGAAAACCAATTCTAACCGTGGCAATAGCCCTTTCCCAGAGACTAACATTACTTGTTTGCTATTTACACTATTCATAAAGTCATAGGCATTTTGGTTTTAAAATGTTAGTACCGTTTTGTAAAAGCCGCTTTCGATCCCATATCTGAGGTAAAACCTAGAAACATTTGGAAAACGTTAAGATTGATGCTACTTTTAAACTGTCAAATTTGAAAATAGGCACCAAACTGGGTTCTTCCAAAAAAGGAACCTAGAGCGGTTTTTGGATGTTGTAATGTTGGGGATTCACATCCTAATAGTACAGCATCCGTTATGAGTATGATTTTTTAAAAGCCATTTTTTTAAAGTAGTTGGTACTGGCTATAAACAAAAAATCGTTCTCATAATTTGAAATTATGGAACGAGTTAATGTTGAAAGATATAAAAAATGGGGAGATTCCCCCCTGTCTTCAACTGTCAAACAGGTACGACCAAGCACCTTCAACACAGTTTCCAACAAGGGTTCCTCCCCCGCTTTGTAGTACAAATATACAAATTGGGCGGGGAAAAAATTCCCTCATGGTTTCGCGTTGTAAAATTGGTCGTTTTGTTTGACGAAACTCATTCAATTAAGATACTATGCTTTACATAGTGGTCTTATTTAATTCAAACATACAATTATTAATAATATAAACCAAATAAGGTTTAAAATATTTTGAATATAATTTATGAAACCTGAAAACAGTAGAGTAAGACGAATAATAAGAGAGTTCAGAGAGCACTATAATTTTGAGCAAAAGCATGTAATTGAATTATCTGGCTTATCGCAATCTAAATATCAAAAGTTAGAAGCTGGTGTTGGAAACATTGATTTTGATGACGCAAAAACAATAAGTTCAGTATATGGTTTGGAAGTTTGGCAATTTATTAATCCTAATCAAGTACATCCTACAATCTCAAGTCTCCCTATTCAAACAAGGGAATTAGCGAAAGAACTAAAAGACAAGGTACTATTGTCTAAATTCGATATACCCGCCGAAATAGCAACTATATTACAAACTGGAAAACTGAACCACGAGTTTACAACTTCAGAAATACGCACATTGCTGCCTCAAAAAATAAGAGACAACATAGAAACATCGAGAATCACCGATGTACTGGCCAAAAAACTAGCCCCTTTAGTGACTAAAACAAACAAGAAGTTAGGTACTAATTTTATTTATGTGCTTAATAAGTAAAATGAACTCTATGCCTGGATAAAAAACATGCTATTTAAAATGAGTAAAATAAAAGTCAGAGATTTAATCAAACAGATGGCAAGTAGTAAGGAGTCAATAACACATTAACTGCCATATGAAGTAATACGCCTTATCTTACAGCAAGCTAATGGGCTAGTAATAGACAGCAACCAAATATCGTGCATAAAGTTAGTGCCTGTAAGAAAATCCCAAAGCCCTTTATTATCAACAGGTTGTTCTTGAAAACTTGTTTTATGCCATTGTTGGTGTTTTCCACCTACAATTCCACACCTAAAAGCACCAGTCTTCAATTGAGAATGTTATTACGGCAATAGGTTTTTATCAGCATTATCTAGAGAAAGTAGTCTGTTTGCCAAAAAAAGGTAACCGTTGCACAACTATTAGTAAAAATCATTAAGTGCTGAAGAGTATTGGAAGCTAAAGTTATGAGCGACATTTGTTATTCTCTTCTTTTTAAAATTATATGAACGCAAATAATATTTCACTTTCTTAAAACATTTAAATAGGCTCATAATCATATTTTAAATGGGAAATATCAATAAAGGCAGCATCTATACAAACCATACTACTATCATCGAATACCACAAGATTATAACCGCCTGGATGCATAGCACTTTTATATTCAATTGCCCGCCATGTTGCTTCGGTTATTTTGAGCAACTATTATCTGTAAATTAGTGTTTTAATTACCTCTTTCGTACAATCAGGATCTCATCATCAGAAAACTCCATCCAGGCTATGTCATATAAATAAAAGAATGTTTTGCCCTTTGAATTTATATGGAAATGGGTATGGTACTTAAAGCGGAACCCTTTTTTCTCCATTATATTCCTATATACTTTAAAC
>JBARDR010000797.1:0-1942 GCA_049795335.1 Gelidibacter sp.
CTTTAAAGTACTTAACGTTGTTTTATAATAAGTTGTTATGATTTTTGTGATAAATATTTTGAAATCTGTAGATTTCTACTTTTAACGGCAACTTTAAGATGTTCTCTGACAATAACCAAGAGAAACATAAGAAAGCACAACGGAAGCATCTTTACTAAAATTGAAGTTTTTAGCATAAAGTTTACGACTGAAAATTTATTATTTAGATAATTTTGAATTTCAAGAGTGAGGAGTTGTTGGTGGAAAACATCAAACAGCTATATCAATAATCTTCTTATGCAATTGCCAAAAAAAGACTGCACGAAAGAAGTTTTAATTAGGCAACTTTCGTGCAGTTATAGAAATTATAGTTAAGCATTGGCTTAGTCTAAATCACTATCAAATCAATCTTTTAATGCTTGCGCCAAAGCATTGTTATCGTCCTCTTCATTTGGACTGATGGTGATCACATCATCGCCAGCATTATGGGTTGCTGTAGAAAGTTCGATCATGGGGTTTTGTTCGAAAAAACATTCTTTTAAGGATGAAAAAACAATTGATAATTTATTGTAATACATTGAATATTAACTCGTACTTTTGCGCCCTCAAATAAAATTTGAAATGAAGCGCATAAATGAATACAAGAAACTCTTTGGAGTGGAAAACGAAATCGAATTAAAGACTTTAAAAAAGACTTACCGTGATTTAGTTAAAGAATGGCATCCAGATAAATTCCAAAATGGAGATGCCTTGCAGGAAGAAGCTGAAATACAAAGCCGAAAAATTATTGATGGCTACCATTTTTTAGTAAGTATGGCGCCAGAAACCATTGCATCAAATTTAGAGGCGTATACTGAAACGATTACCAACTCAGGAATCGCAGATTATACGCACAAAGGTTTATTGATGGAGATCACTTTCTTGGATGGATCAACGTACGAATATTTTGGTGTGACCAAACAAGTTTATATTAAAATGATTAATAGCGACAAGGTCAACCGTTTTGCTAAAAGAAATATTTATCCAAATCGTCTTTATAGAAAATCGAAAAGAATTCTTGAACCTGCTCAGTAGGAAGACGGACGAAAAGCTTCGCGAATAAAAACTGCGAAAAACGACATATGATTTACAAAGGGAACAGCGTTATTTTAAGCGTGTTCCTTTTTTTTTTTAAATAAGAAATCAATCTGGTTTTAATTTTTTAGACCAACATAAATTTCTTTTATAAAATAATCATTAGGCGGAAAACGAACTCCCATCGAATGTTAGAAGAACTTCTGTATTACTTGTTGAGTCCTGATATTAGCACTTTTAACAGATTTAAAGTCTATTATAAGATATGAAATGCCTGTTTTGCATAAAATCTCAAAATTATGAAAACAAGTATTGCGCTTCGTGGTTTTAATGTTTGGAACTTCTTGCTCTGTGCAGAAAAATACCTCAATCAAGGATGATGGTAAAATCGATATTGTTTTTGTACAAGTCAATGATGTGTATGAAATAGCACTTTTGGGAGGGGGAATGAAGGCGGCATCGCACGGGTTGCAACCTTAAAAAAACAGGAAAAAGAGAAAAATAAGAATACATTTTTGGTTATGGGAGGATTTCGTGAGTCCCTCTATTTACAATAGCTTGAAATATGAAGGAAAAAGCATCCGCGGCAAACAAATGGTGGAAGCCTTAAATGCCGCCCGAGATGGACTTCGTCGTTTTTGGTAATCATGAATGTGATATTAATGAAAATGAGCTCCAGTCACGAATTGACGAATCAGAATTTACTTGGGTTTCTTCAAATACATTTCATAAAAAAGGGGATACTATTGAGCCTTTCTACAAATCTACGACCGCACCGTTTCCAGAAACTTACCTTTTTAAATGTCTCTGATGCCGATGGTACGCAGGCAAAAATCGGGATTATTGGGCTCACGTTGCCTTTTAATAAAGCATCCTATGTCTGCTATAC
>JBARDR010000798.1:0-7206 GCA_049795335.1 Gelidibacter sp.
GTTTTAACCTCTACGCGGTTACTTTGCGTCTCTGTGACTCTGGGAGAGAAAAATTCAAAGTTTGAGGTTTCGAGTTCAACTTCCCGCCTCTGCTAAAGTTTAGAACGGGAGGCAATTTCAATTTCACTTTCAATTTCTACCGCGTTAAAATATCTGTTAATGCGCACTTCGATTCTTATTAATTTGTAGGAAATGACTAACTTTTCAACAATTAATCTAAAAAACAAGCCTATTATGCAGTTATTCAATAAAATAAAATCCGTCATCAATTTGATGAAAGAAGTTGATTTTGCCGATTTAAGCAAAATTTCAGAAAAGATTGATTTACCGAAAATCATGAAATCCGTGGGCGAACTCGACGACCAACAACTCGACGGACTCATGAAAATGCTTACCGAGAAAAGCAAAAAAGGCCAGCACCAACTCCCTCCTATTGATGGCGATTTTTATGATCTCGATTTAAAACTCACACAAGAACAGCGCGCCATTCAAATGAAAGTTCGCACGTTTATGCAAGAGGAAATAGAACCGATTGCGAACGATTATTGGAAAAAAGCCAAATTCCCCATGGAAATCATTCCAAAGTTGGCCGCACTCAATATTTGTGGCGTCGCTTATAGTGGTTACGGCTGTCCAGATCTTCCGTTTGTTATGGAAGGGATAATTGCAGAAGAAATAGCACGTGTGGATGTTTCGATTTCTACATTCTTCGGCGTGCATAGCGGATTGGCCATGGGCTCGATTTACCTCTGCGGAAGCGAAGAGCAAAAAGAAGAATGGTTACCAAAAATGCAAAAAATGGAATTGATCGGTGCTTTTGGTTTGACCGAACCTAATATTGGAAGCGGCGTGGCCGGCGGGATGGAAACCACTTGCAAATTGGAAGGCGACGAATGGATTTTGAACGGCCAAAAAAAATGGATTGGAAATGCCACCTTTGCTGATGTCACCATTATTTGGGCAAGAGACGAAGAAACCAACAAGGTGAAAGGTTTTTTGGTTCGAAAAGATACGCCAGGATTTTCAACCGAAAAAATTGAGGATAAAATGGCCTTGCGTACGGTTCAGAATGCCATCATCACTTTAAAAGATTGCAGAATTCAAGAAAAAGACCGACTTCAAA
This sequence comes from Gelidibacter sp., assembly GCA_049795335.1. Lineage (GTDB taxonomy): Bacteria > Bacteroidota > Bacteroidia > Flavobacteriales > Flavobacteriaceae > Gelidibacter. The sequence continues at coordinate 1,124 of JBARDR010000798.1, forward strand.
ATGCCAATTCGTTTAAAGATACCGCCAAAGTATTGCGCATGACCAGAGCTGGTGTTGCTTGGCAAGCGGTTGGTTGTGCCAGAGGTGCTTATGAAAACGCACTGAAATACACCAAAAAACGTGAACAATTTGGCAAACCAATCGCCTCGTTTCAATTGATTCAAAACCATTTGGTAGAAATGTTGTGCAATTTAACCGCTATGAAAACGATGGTATATCGACTTTCTGAATTACAAGATCAAGGCTTGCTAACTGACGAACATGCATCCTTGGCAAAAGTTTTCTGTTCTTTAAGAACTCGCGACGTCGTGAGTCAGGCACGTGAAGTTATGGGCGGCAACGGCATTTTATTAGAATATAATGTAGCGCGTTTTGTGGCCGATGCGGAAGCTATTTATTCCTATGAAGGCACCAAGGAAATCAATACCCTTATTGTGGGTCGTGCAATCACTGGATATAGTGCGTTTGTTTAATTTTAGAGACTTAAAGCCGCTTCGCTATAAGACTTTAGACATACAACTTGAGCAAGAATCGCAAAATATTTAGGATCATTGATTTGCAAATATCAGCGGAATCTGCGGGAAACTTATTGATAACAGAGGGGTTAATGAAAAGCTATGACACAAAGTTTCACAGAGAAACTCGATCTTATATTTGACTTAAATTTTTCAACTTTAGATTATGCAAATATTTCAACCTTACTTTTAATAATTAATTTAGCCAATTATGAAAATATTAATCGTGGAGGACGAATTTGAACTACAGCAATCTATCGTAACCTATTTACAAAAGGATGGCCATATTTGTGAAACGGCCTCCAGCTTTGGCGAAGGTTTATACAAATCAGAGTTGTACGACTATGACATTATTATTTTAGATATTAATTTACTGGATGGCAGCGGACTCGACATTCTGAGAACACTTAAAAAAGGCCCGCACAAAACTGGTGTTATTATCATTTCGGCGAACAGTTCTTTAGAAGACAAACTTAAAGGTCTTGATTTGGGTGCTGATGATTACTTGACCAAACCGTTTCATTTGGCAGAGCTCAATTCCCGCATCAAAGCGGTTTTAAGACGTGGACAATATGAAGGCAATGATCTCATTTCATTTAACGAAATCTCGGTTAATACCACCTCACGAGATGTTTTGATTAATAATATGGCAATCCTATTGACCCGAAAGGAATTCGACTTACTCCTCTTTTTTATTACCAATAAAAACCGTGTTCTTTCCAAAGAAATCATTGCCGAACATCTTTGGGGAGACCAAAGTGATCTTTTGGACAATTTTGATTTTATTTACGTTCACATCAATAATCTCAGGAAAAAATTGACCCAAGTAGGTGCAAAATATATTCAGACAACTTATGGAAGCGGCTATAAATTCACAGATATTTAAATTTTGAAAAATCCCAAAAAGACAATTTCATTATTGAAAAAAATCTCCCAGAAACAGATTCTATTTGGTTTGGGCATAATTTTGGCTAGTTTTATTATTCTTTATTTTTTAACTCGGGCTTATATTCTGGCAGAAGCCAAAGAAAGCCTTTACCATACCAGTTATCGGATTGAGCAGCGCCTTGTTAAAGATCAAGAGGTATCCTCATTATTTCCTCTTTATGAAATCCATCTAGTGGAAGAACTTCATCCTGAAACCATCAAGGACACGCTTATTTATGATATCCTACAAGATGAAAAGGAATTATTCATGGAACGTAGTGTCTATAAAAATATCCACGGGAAAAATTACAAAATTGTCACACGCACCTTAATGGCTGAATACGACGACACACTTTTGACCCTGCTCATGACCTTTGGATTCATGATCGTTTTGGTGTCGATAGCGCAACTTTTCTTCAATAAAAACCTAAAGAAAACAATATGGATACCCTTTTTTAAAAATTTAGAATCTATCAAATCCTTCTCTACAAAGTCTGAAACCTCTATCCAATTGGAAGGCTCTGATATTTCAGAATTCTCAGAGCTAAATATTGAAATTGAAGCATTGACCTCAAAAGTGGCTACAGACTACCAAAACTTAAAACAGTTTACAGAAAATCTCTCCCATGAAGTCCAAACGCCCCTAGCCATTATTCAGGCAAAAATTGAGAATTTGATCGATCGATCGCAAGATTTAGACCAGGACCATTTGAAAACGCTTCATGATATTCAAACCAACACCCGACGGCTTTCCAAATTGAACAAAGGGCTCATTTTATTGACACGAATTGATAATGAACAATTTAATGCGATTGAAACGGTTTCGATAAATCTTATTGTGACGCACCTTATTGAAAATTTACAGGACATCTTGAATCACAAACAAATCGCGATTAATTTTTACTCACATTTGGAAGCTGCTATTTTAATGGATAAAGTTTTAGCCGATATTTTAATTTCAAATCTTATTGGAAATGCCATAAAACACACCCCTCCACACGGAAGTATCGGCATTGTTATTACCGGTACTAGTTTTAAAGTTTCTAATGATGGTCACTCGAAAATTACACGTTCTGAACAATTGTTTCAACGGTTTAACAGAGAAAGCAAGCAATCGACTTCTTTGGGATTGGGATTGGCCATTGTAAAAAAAATATGTGATTATTATAATTTTGAGCTAACGTATAGTTTTTCAAATCAAACCCATCAATTTGAAGTCCTTTTTTAAACTTTATTCCTTAAAAATTTCTTTAGAATTCCGTTCTAAATTTAGTTCAATTCTTATTTGAAAATGGAGCACTTAAACAAAGTCGCAAAAATAACCCTCCTATTTTGGTGCATGAAAATCGTCGCAACCACGCTTGGTGAAACTTTGGGCGATTTTATAGCCCAAACCTTGAATTTAGGCTATACAGTAGGTATTTTCATAACATTCTTTTTTTTTATAATTGTTTTGGGCATCCAATTATATTCAAAAAAATATGTGCCTCTTTTCTTTTGGCTCGTCATCATTGCGACCACTACTTTAGGCACTGAAATCTCAGATTTCATCGACCGAAGCTTAGGAATTGGATATGCCTTTGGCAGTCTCATCTTATGCACAGGCCTTTTGATAACACTCTATCTATGGTTTCTTATTTTTAAAAATCTTGAGGTCAATCCTATCTATCAAAGAAAAAAAGAACTGTTCTTTTGGATGGCGGTACTTTTTTCAAATAGCTTGGGCACTGCCTTTGGCTACTATTTAAGCGATAATATTGGCCTGAGTTATCTTATGGGAGCTTTAGTGACCGCCTCAATAATTGTCGTGGTTATTGGACTCCATTATTACACAAAAGTTAATCAAATTCTGTTATTTTGGATCGCCTTCGTGTTCACACGTCCTTTTGGTGCCACTTTCGGGGATTTTCTTACCAAACCAACCAACAAAGGCGGCATGGATTTGGGTACTTTGGAAGCATCAATCGTAGCAATTTTGCTCATGAGCATTTTTATTATGATCTCCCATGTCATGTTAAAAGACGGTACAAATAAGTCGTCATAATCCTTTCACTTTAAAGTATCTTTAGAATTGAAAATTAGTTTTATCGAAAAACTAGCAATGGGATTATTTAGACTGCCCCAAAGGTTTACACTATTAAAAACCTTCATTTATATTTTTATTCTATTGTCCACAGCCATTAGGTTGCTCTTATTTATATGGAGTTTCAAGGAAGTTGATTTGACATTTTTCCATATTGTAAATACATTCTTGATCGGTTTCCTTTTTGATTTCGGAACCATCTCGTTTTTCGCAGCACCTTATGCGCTGTATCTCCTTATATTTCCCAAAAAACTCCATGGCAGTTGGTTGGATAAAATTGTAACCTATTTTGCTTATACCCTAGGTTGGATCATTTTTATCTTTTCGTTTATCGCGGAAATTGCTTTTTGGGAGGAATTTAAAAGTCGCTTCAATTTTATAGCGGTCGATTATTTGATCTATACCAATGAAGTATTAAAAAACATCATGGAAAGTTATCCAATCCCTGTGATTGTCACGGTATTTCCGGGCATTTTAATCACAATTTTTTACCTCACCAAGAAGAATGGCGCGTTTAAAAAAACCTTTGAAAGCGTTGATACCTTTCCTCAAAAACTTTTTCCTTCTCTTCTGATTTTAAGTACAGCTATTTTCTTCGGACTTTTCATCAGCAATAAAACCGCCGAGCAGTTTGAAAATCGCTACAACAATGAATTGGCTAAATCAGGTATCTATTCGTTCTTTTCGGCCTTTAGAACCAATGAACTATCCTATCCAGATTTTTATAATACTATCGATACCGAAAAGGCTTTTGCACTTGTCAAAAATAATCTCAAAACCTCAAATGATGTTTTACTATTTCAGAATAAAAATGAAATTTATCGCACCATCGGCAAGGCTGATAGCCTCAACAAGCCCATGCATCCAAATGTTATTTTTATTTGTATGGAAAGCTTCAGTGGCGACTTTTTGACCGCTTTAGGCAATACCGAACATATCACACCTAACCTTGATGCACTCAGTTCGAAGAGTCTGTTTTTTACCAATATTTTTGCCACTGGAACTCGAACGGTAAGAGGAATGGAAGCGATTACCTTGTCCATCCCGCCAACACCGGGCAGAAGTATTGTGAAGCGCAACAACAATCATAACCTGTTTACTATCGGCGAAGTCTTTAAGGAAAAAGGCTATGAACGCAATTTCTTTTATGGTGGCGATGGGTATTTTGACAATATGAACACCTTTTTTGGTGGCAACGGATTTAATATTATTGATAGAGGTCGCGGTTTTCTGATGGATAAAGGCATCCAAACCAAACGCACCAATATTGAAGACAAAGAAGTTACTTTTGAGAACGCTTGGGGTGTTTGCGACGAAGACATCTACAATAAAGTACTTGCAGAAGCAGATAAAGCCTACTTAAACAAAAAGCCATTTTTCGATTTTGTAATGACCACTTCCAATCACAGGCCTTTTACTTATCCGGAAGGCAAAATCGACATTCCTTCGGGTACCGGAAGAAATGGCGCCGTAAAATACACCGATTATGCCATTGGGGAATTTTTAAAACAAGCTAAGACTAAACCTTGGTACAACAATACCGTTTTTGTGATTATGGCCGATCATTGTGCCTCCGTTTCAGGACGTTGGGAATTGGATGTCAAAAATTATCACATTCCAGCTTTTATTTTTAACCTTCCGAATGTAGCACCTGAAAAGATTGACAAATTATGTTCGCAGATTGATCTTTTCCCAACTTTGTTCAGCCTTTTAAGATGGGATTATAACTCCAATTTATTTGGTAAGGATATTTTGGCGATGGCTCCGGAGGATGAACGGGCATTTATTGGTAATTATAGAAAATTAGGATATATGAAGGATGATAAGATTATGATTTTGAGCGAACAGAAAAAGAGCAGTTTTTATAAATGGAATAGAAGCGACAATAGTTTGAACGTCTTGGACATGAATGACAATTTCTTGAATGAAGCCACATCTTTTTATCAGGTGGCAGATTATCTCTATAGAAACGAGGGGCTTAAACTTAAATCTTCTAATGAACTTGTATCCCAAACAATTCCTTAAATTTTTGATAAATTATGTCGGTAAATTAATATCTTTCACTGACTTTTCAGACTTTTGCTACAGACCTCATTCTCTCACTTACAGGGCTGTTAATGAAGTATTCAGAATCTAAAAATTAAAGGAAAATCATTTGAAAAACATACACTTTATAGTGAATCCTGCAGCTGGTTCTGGCAACCATCTTATTACTCAAGAATTTTTAGAGAATTTCTTTGAAAAGGAAGGCTATGCGATTACTATAAAAAATTCTGATTATAAAAAACACGCCCAAGCGCTAACCCAATCTTCCATCACTGAAGGCGCCGATATTATTGTAGCCTGTGGCGGCGATGGCACCGTAAATGAAGTGGCCTCATGTTTAGTAAGTACAAACATTACTTTAGGCATTATCCCCTTAGGATCTGGAAACGGATTGGCCTCCAACTTAAAAATACCAAAGACTATTGAAAGTGCCATCGCTCTTATAAAAACGAAAAGCGTGAAGAAAATTGATGTGGGCCTTATCAACGAACATTATTTTTTTAGTAATACAG
>JBARDR010000799.1:0-5174 GCA_049795335.1 Gelidibacter sp.
TACGGTGTTGATTCTGTAGGTTGGGGAACACCTTTCTTGCTGGTGCCTGAAGCTACCTCGGTAGATGATGCAACTCGAAAATTGATGGCCGGAGCTAAGGAAGCTGATTTATATTTGAGCGATATTTCCCCATTAGGTGTACCTTTTAATACGATAAAAGGAACGTCCAATGAGTTCTTTAAACAAGCTCGAATTAATAATAATAAAGCGGGAAGTTCATGTCCGAAAAAGTTTTTAGCCTTGAGCAAAGAGTTTGGGCCAGAAGGGATATGCACAGCATCAAAGAAATATCAGGATGTAAAATTAGCTGAACTTGATGAGCGAAAAGGATCTATGATCGCCTCAAAATATGAAATCGCTAAAAACAAGATTACCGAAAAAGCATGTCTTTGTGTCGGTTTGGCGAATGCCTCTTACTTGGAAAATGATATTCCTATCAAAGGTCAGCAGCAAGGAGTGGTCATTTGTCCTGGTCCCAATTTGGCTTATTTCGACAAAGAAGTTTCGTTGTTACAAATGGCACAGCATATTTATGGCGGCCCATCCGTACTTTCAGATGCTTACAGACCGAATATGTTTGTCAAAGAATTGAAAATGTATGTTGATTATTTGAGAAATGAGATCGCGACATTTACGGATGAATTATCGGCTAAAAACGTCAAGAAATGGACGGCTTTTAAGAGTAATTTATTGGAGGGGATTGTATATTACCAATCTCTTTTTGAAGATACAATTAATCCGAAAAATATGCTGATCCAGGCGGATATTATAACTTATAAGAATGAATTAAATGCGATTGAGATTCCGGGTTTGTAGTTTATTATAATCCTTCCGTCTCCAAGCTCTTTTTTGAGCTTAAAACCACCTTCCCTTGAATAAGGGAAGGAATTTATTTTGAGTTTGTCAAACCTCTCAGGTTTTATTTGTCCGCCGAAGCATCAGTGTAGGAGGAAAACCTGAGAGTTTTTTTGTTTAGATATGTTTTGGTTTGTATTCTGTAACCGTTCAGTCTTTAAGCTCTTATCTGAGTTTAAATCCACCTTGCCTTGAAAAAAGGGAAGCAGCAGTTTATTATGGATATGTCATAAAATTTATTGGCAAACTTGAATTTCCCTCCTTTTGAAGGAGAAGTCGAGGTCTTGTTGAATAAATATCTGCTTGTAACTTAGTTGAACGCTGAAGAGTTGGGCTCTAATTCTGGAATTAGAGTTGGTTATGAAGTCGCAGGGGTGTTGCTATCTGTAAAAATTCATCTCATCCAAATATTCCCAAACATGTTCGGGCAACATCGGCCTAACGTTTTTGCTTTTTTTGACGGATTTTCTAATCAATGTAGAGGATAGTTCAATGATAGGCGCGTCCACATGATGGATTTTTGGATGCTTGTCAAATTGGGTTTCAATCACGCCGTCTGACAATCTTGGATAGACATACATGTTATGGTTTTGCAAGATCAATTCGTAGTTTTTCCACTTATGAAAACTTTTCAGATTGTCTTCGCCCATAATCAACGCAAACTCATATTTTGGATGTTTTTCTTGTAAATAGGTAAGCGTGTCAATAGTGTAGTTGGGTTGCGGTAAGCGAAATTCAATATCACTTGGCCGGAGTTTATGATAATCTGCTGTTGCTCGATAAACCATCTCAAAACGGTGATGGTTATCGAGCATTGAAGCTTTCACTTTAAATGGACTTTGAGGGGTGACCACAAACCAAATTTGGTCAAGGTCACTATACTCTGCCATATGATTGGCAATAATTAAATGGCCAATATGAATGGGGTTAAACGTACCAAAATAAAGTCCGATTTTCATCTCTATCTATTATTTTCTAATCTTTTTTCACAAAATCTGACACTAATTTATACGATTCAGCAAGGGCCTTGTCAAGATCATCATTAATAACAATTACATCAAATAATGGTGCCGTTGCCAATTCAGCGGACGCTTTTGCAATACGCATGTTGATTTTGTCATTACTTTCTGTCTGACGCTTTTTAAGACGAATTTTCAGTTCATCAATACTTGGCGGTTTTACGAAAATTGCGATCGTTTGATCGGGAAATTTTCTTTTAATACGAAGTCCTCCCGAAACATCAATATCAAAAATCACATTTTTTCCTTTCGCCCAAATACGTTCGACTTCAGATTTTAGAGTGCCGTAAAAGTTATCGCGATATACTTCTTCCCATTCTAAAAAATCATCGTTTTTAATGTGATTTTTAAACGCTTGGGTGTCGAGAAAATAATAATCCTTTCCGTCGGTTTCGGTGCCTCTTTTCTCACGTGATGTGGCAGATATAGAGAATTCTAAATTGAGTTCTTCTTGTTGGAGTAAATGTCTTACTAAGGTTGTTTTTCCCGAGCCAGAAGGGGCCGAGAATACGATAAGTTTACCGTGATTGGGGATGTCATTGAGTTCGGTCACAAATATATTTTTAGGGTAGTCAGTCTCTGTTTTTTAATCTTTAAAGTACATTTAGTAATTGCTCTTTAATTTTTTCCAATTCATCCTTCATCTGTACGACTAGCTTTTGCATAGGCGCGTAATTACTTTTTGAACCAATTGTGTTGATTTCACGACCCATCTCTTGACTGATGAATCCTAATTTTTTTCCGTTGGAATCGTCACTGTTAATTGCTTTTATGAAATAATCTAGGTGATTTTTCAAGCGTACTTTCTCTTCGGTAATGTCAAATTTTTCAATATAAAAAACCAATTCCTGTTCAAAACGGTTTTCATCTACTTTTTCTTTTAATTCAGCAACACCTTTGTTTAAGCGTTCTCTTACGCCTTCAATCCGGTCAGGATCCATAGCGATAACTTCATCTAAGAGGTCTGAAATGTTTTGTACACGATCAAGAAATTCTGACTCGAGAACTTTGCCTTCATCCAAACGGTATTGTTGTATTTTATCTAAAGCTGTATTGATTTCTGTGGCTATTTCATCCCATTCATCTTCATCCATCTCGTCACGTTCAGTGGTCACAGCATCTGGTAAACGAATGGCCATTTTTAGCAATTCAGTTTCATCGCCATCCACAACCTCTTTCAATTGCTTGATATATTGTTTAACAACTGTTTTATTTATTTGTGTGGAGGTTTCTTCGCCAGTAATTTCCATGTACAATGAAAAATCTATCTTACCTCGTTCGAGTTTTGAGGCGATCAGTTTGCGAATATCCAACTCTTTTTCTCTGTATATAGAAGGCGTTCTGGTATTCAGATCAAGGCTTTTGCTGTTAAGCGATTTTACCTCAATAGAGATTTTTTTGTTAGGAAGCTGTAAAACAGATTTCCCATATCCTGTCATGGAATGTATCATGGACGTATTTTAAAAGTTGCACAAAGGTAATGAAAATCATCAGTTTTAACAGGTTAATTAATTAGAGGAAATGTACTTAAAGGATTTAAAACCTCTAAATTTGGGTTCTTATTAATTATTAACCGCGTAATAGCCTTTTGAATTTAGTCCTGTTTTCTCGAAATTAGGTCAATTATATAAAGTCTATTATCTATACTCTTAAAAAACATGTACTTAAAGGATTTTGAAATACGATGGAGTGATATTGATGCTAATATGCATTTGGCTAATTCAGCCTATATGAACTTTATGAGCCATACCCGTGTGGCATTTTTTGAAGATCATAATTTTTCTTTGGCCAATTTGATCAAGAATCAAATCAGTCCCGTCGTTTTTTATGAGCATATCTATTATTATAAAGAAGCCTTTTTAGGTACACCAATTCGGGTAAGTCTTGAAGTCAAGGGTTTGAGTGAAGATGGTATGTTTTTTAAGATTGAGCACAATATCTATAATGAAAAAGGAGAGAATTTAGCGAATTGTGAGCTTTTAGGCGCCTGGATCAATTTGAAGACGCGTGAATTGACAGGTTTGCCAACCGAGTTTTTGGCAGAAATGAACAGTTTTCCAAAATCGGAAGATTTTCAAGTTTTGACCAAGGAGGATACACGTAAATTCGGAAAGAAACCTATTAATTTAAAACCTTAGGTTTTTTGGTTACTAGGTAAACACCTAGAAGATCAATGCAGCAGTGATGATTTTAACGGTTTCTAATTGGTAAACTCCCATGACCATGTCGAAAACGCCAGCAATTACAGATTGCAAAATAGATAATAACACTAACGGTGGAAGCTCAAATGTCTTAGCGCTATATAGTTTGTGCCAATCACTGCAAACGCAATGGCAAAAATTATATAAGGACTGAAAGTATATTATCAGCGGCCAATAATGACTTTCCATAAACCCCAATAATTCGTCCACAATTTTCATGGAAGGCAATTTTTCCTTTAGACTAATTGCAGACATAATCAATACAAAAATAGGGGAGATGGTCGAAATTACTGAGGAGTGAATGGGTATGGTGTGTTCAGGCCTTTAAAAAACATAATCATATTAACCGCAATCCCGAAAAAGGCAGCTATTACAAAATGTTTATAATCGCATTTGTCGATTTTTTATTTAGGTCATAAAAAGCCAAAGCAATAAGGCGGCTCCTCCAGCTCTCAGCACAATAAATGCTTAAGGTTTAACAAAACCGCCGACCATAACATCTTTGGCTAAGATGTAATTTAAGCCATACATGATCTGGACAATAACTGCAGCAAGTAGGGCAGGATTTCTAGCTCTCATGAATCGCTTGTTTCGCGGCTTCTACGGTTTTAGCATTGTTCCCGATAAAAATTTGATTATTAACTACAATTACGGGTCGGCTCAAAAAGGTATAATGTTGTAGAATGTAAGTTTTAAAATCCTTTTCTGCCAGATTTTGGTCCTTAAGTCCTAAGGCTTTGTACTGTTGGGCACGTTTGCTGAATAAGGCTTCGTAACTTCCCGAAAGTTTATGCAGTTCCTCTAATTGTGTTGCAGTAATTTCTTCGCTTTTTATATCTTGTAGAATAAAATCAGATGGTAAATCTAAAGTCTTCATAATCTTGATACATGTGCTGCAGGTTTTTAAATAATATATTTTTTTCAAAACGATTGTTTTAATTTTGATAGAAGGTGTTAAAGCGAAATATGTGTAAATAGAATGTCTTTTTATGGATTTACTTTCAATACATCTTGGATTTGATTGTAAGGTAATAAGATTTCTGTAATGCCTTGCGCATAAGATGCAATCTCATAATTGTTATAAAGTAGCACTAAGTAT
>JBARDR010000800.1:0-2320 GCA_049795335.1 Gelidibacter sp.
ATTTAAAGGTATGCTATAAAGTTGTGAGTTAAAACCGAATTAATGATTGGTATCAGTCCAGGCAAATCAGTCAAATCTGTGTCCGTTTTTCTCGCAGAGTTGCAAAGCGTTGAGAGCTTGTTGCAAAGATGTGACTGTCGGTGTAATAACACACACCAGTTTCTGAAACATTTCTATTCCACAGGCGGATGCCCATGAATTTCCTCAAAAACAGTATCAAAGTTTTCTCTGATATAAGCACGCAATTTCATGCGGTAATCATCATGTAGCCATTTTACAAAATTGAAGGTACTTTTGCTAATACATTGTGTGTAGCGTTCCAATCGGTGGTTGATATCATCTTCCAATAGTTTCATCAACCCCAAGGCATCGTAAACGTCTTCACTGTTTTCAACACATATTTTAGTGTGATGTGCAATAGATTGTTCTAAAAGCACTTTAGACGAATCGCCTTTATTGACCGAATCGATATACGCCTGTTTCATATCAAAATAGACGTCTTCAGAATTAGCGAATTCCTGGCGGATGGTATCTGGCATTTCATATCTGAAATTAGCTTCAATATCATCGTCATTGATAATGCTGTCTAAATAATAATTTGGCGAACCAAATATTTTTTGCCAGTCAATATCAGCACCCCAAGGGCCAAAACGATGCATGTTATTACCTAAGTCGATGATTTTAAACACTTCCTTGTTCTTATAGATACGAGATCCACGCCCTACCATTTGGTAATACAAGGCTAAGGATTTAGTCGCTCTGTTAAGAATAATGGTATCTACGGAAGGCTCATCAAATCCTGTGGTCAAAATACTTACGGAAGTTAAAATGGCACTTGGCGTTTCTTTAAACCATTTTAAAATGGCTTTACGCTCTTTTTTAGTCGCGGTATTGTCCAAATGTGCAATGGTATATCCCGCTCTTTTAAACGTATCATAGATATGCAAAGATGTGTTGATACCGTTGTTGAAAATCAAGGTTTTCTTGCCCAATGAATGTTGCTCATACGCATACACCACTTTTCTGAGCATGTCCGTATTGGTATATAAATCTTCAGAAGATTTCACGGTATAATCGCCGTTGGAACCGACTTCCAATGAGGTCAATCCTACGTTATACTGATAGGTTTCAGCCGAGGAAAGGAATTTATTTTCCACAAGTGATTCAATAGTTTCGCCCGTAATAAGTTCATTGTAATTATCCTTCATGGGCAAATCCTTGTTGGAACTCAATGGAGTTGCGGTAACACCGAGGATAAATGAGTTTTCAAAATATTTGAAAAGCTTGGTGAATGAGTTGTAATGCGCCTCATCAATAATCAGCAAACCTACATTTGAAATATCCAACATATCCTCTTGCAGACGGTTGTTCAAGGTTTCCACCATCGCCACAAAGCAGCTGTAGTCTTCCTGATCGTCCAAATTCGCCTTACTGTCTATCACTTTGTTGGATACGCTGAATTCCGTCAACATCTTGGACGTTTGCTTCAACAATTCAATACGGTGGGTTAAGATGACTACTTTTTTATCGTGATTCTTTAAATACTGCCTCACGATTTCAGAGAAAATCACCGTTTTTCCACCACCTGTTGGCAGCTGATAAAGTAAATGATAATCATCAGGAGCTTCATCAAAAGCCTTAAATACCTTGTCAATGGCTTTCTTTTGATAGTTATATAAATCTTTTCCTGTTTGACGTTCTAAGTTTTCTGAAACTGTTTTTACAGACATTCTTTTGTAGTGCTAAAGCGGGTTATATCTTAATAAGAAGTGCAAAGATATGAGTATTAGCGTGGTCTTGCAATTATAAGTTTAAAAGATATTTGTAATTTGCCATAGCAGTTTATGAAAAAAGATAATTTACAACGGAATTTCGAAGGCTATTTGAACAGCTCTTTATTGTGGCGCGGAGCTGAAGTTTATGACTTACAACAGTGTTTTTTAGAGAGTTCAATACCGCAACCCTTTACAAAAATAATGACCGAGCAGCTTCGTTTGGGAAAGTTGGTGGAGCGTTTTGTGTTTCATCAATTAGTCGAGGATAGGTCTAGGAAAATTTTGGCCCAAAATGTACAGATACAAGCTCATAACAGAACACTTGGCGAATTGGACGCACTTTTGATGACTCCAAATGGTCCCATTCATCTGGAAATCATTTATAAATTTTACTTGTATGACCCCAATGAAGGTAAAGATGAATTGTCACATTGGATCGGTCCAAATAGAAAGGACAGTTTACTTCAGAAATTGGACAAGCTAAAAAACAAGCAATTACCATTACTATACCATCCTGAAACTCATTTTCTTCTTAATGATTTAGA
>JBARDR010000801.1:0-5610 GCA_049795335.1 Gelidibacter sp.
GGGCGTAGATGGCATTGACATTGGCTTTGCACTTTTACCACCCTTTGAAGGATTAGGCTATGGCTATGAGGCCTCCCACCGTTTATTGAAAGCGGCTTTTGAGGATTTTGGCATTCATGAAATCAAAGGCATCACCACAAAGGATAATAGCGCTTCGCAACGCCTTTTAGAAAAACTGGGACTGCAATTAAATGGTACGACCAGACTTCCAAATGACGATGAGGAATTATTACTTTATAAAATTGTAAAGGAACCTTCCTAATACTCCCTTGCAGCTTTTTGTATTATCGTCGTTGTTGGTGTTTTCCACCAGCAATCTTAATACCCTAGCACTGGACAACGCCGGCTTTATGGATGCCTATCGTAAAATATAGCCGGACCACTTAACGTCTCCCGGATTTACCTTTCCTGCTTATACGCCTTTGGTGCCTATTGAACAATTAATCTGGGCTCCCGATACTGATGAGCGCGCGCGCATCGATTATATTTTTTACTTGCCATCAGATGACCTGGCACTGAAGGTCATTACCATAAGCGGCCCGAAAGGGTCTATTGTTCGGAATAAACGCCGCTTAAAAACTTCAAAGAATCCTATTGAAACACCTGAAGGCATTTGGCCAACGGATTACAAAAGTGTGCTGGCAGTTTTTAAAATCACCAATGGATCGTTGTGGCGTCATTAATTTTCCTAATGCACACAACACCTCTAAGTTGATGGTTGCTAATTCACGATTAGGTCACAATAAGACTTGACAAGAACTTCACATCCCAATACTTGCGTATGATTTCTTCATAGGCGGCTCAACTATTAGCTTTAAAAATAGAGATCAAATATCTTAAAGAAAATAAGTACAAGAATTTACAATGTTGCAACAACCAAATAATAACTGAAAAGTACCAACCATACACGCAACACCACCATCTACACATTAAGGACTAAAAACAACGTTATAATGTCTATGTTTATGGCATATTTCTTACAAAAACCATTAAAAGACCTTTAAAATAAAATATTTCAACCTTAAATTTACCATTAACCTATGAAACCATTTAAAATTCTAACCCTTTTATTTATTGCATTAGTAACTTTTAACTGTAGCAGCGATGACGACAGCCCAGCACCAGAACTAACGACTCAACAACTTTTAATGTCTGGAAGATGGTATTATAATTCAGCTTCAAATTCAACCGTTGACAGCTGTCAGAAAAACTCCTATTACGACTTCACCAATGCCGGAACTATGATCGTTGAAAGCTTCAGAACAAATGTATCTGACCAATGTACCTCTAACAACATTATAGTTGCTCCGTACGTTGTTTCAGAGGACAATAAAAATATAGAAGTAACTCTTGAAGGAGACAAAATGATCATATCAATTGAGTTTATTTCGGAATCACAATTAATACTAAAACAAAACGGTCTGACTGCAGGTTTTGTAAAGAAAAGCTAGACGCTAGTTTTCAAAAACTTTATTTAAAACCGAAGCTTAGGCTTCGGTTTTTTTTCATGGTTAGTGCTGTTTGGTCACAACCACTCATCCCGCAAAACAAAAGTAAAAACCAGTAGATAATCCGTCATTTATAAAGACAACAGAAAGCCATAAATGCAAACATTTAAAAGAATCAAATGGCATGGCTTTCAATACTGCTAAAACAGCCTTACAAAATCACTACACCCTTGGTGCTATAATCCTTTAACAGTTGATGATCGCTATTTAATTCGGTCACGATCACATCAATTTCTGAAAGCGGACATACCGAATAATTATGACGGATATTAAGTTTGTTGGAGGTTATCAAGGAGACCACCTTATCTGATGAATCGATCATTGCCTTTTTAATTAAGGCAATCTCATAGCCTTCATCCGTTATGCCCGCTTCTAAAGTAATTCCGCTAGCGCCTACAAAGCAAATGTCAGCATGTATCTTGGAAAGTATTTGAAAGCAATCGATCCCTATGGAAACCAATGATTTTTTCTGAATTTTCCCTCCTATAAAAACAGTTTCAATAAGGGGATGATCGGTTAATTGCAAAGCGATTTCTAGACTAAACGTATATACGGTGGCTTTTAAATCTTTGGGCAGAGCACTCACAAACACCAAGTTTGTAGTCCCACCACTTATAATAGCTACCATACCATCTTCTAAAAAAGGAATGGCTTTTTCGGCAATGATTTTCTTCTCCTCCCTATTAAAAACGGCCACTTCATTATAATGAAACAGTTTTTGAATGGACGACACTGCGCCACCATGTACTTTAGTCAGCAGCCCGTCTTCATCCAACTCATTCAGATCGCGACGAATGGTATCCGCCGAAACATTCAATTCCATCGCCAACTGATCGGAGTCCACTTTTCGACGACGCATGACGATATCTACAATTAAACGTTGTCTATCACTTTTTTTCATGATACCATAGGGATTTAAATGGGCAGGGGAAAGTAATCATAATATATAAGCCATAACAATTGTTGTTAAAATACGCATTAATCTGCTTTAAAAATACTGAATCATTACCAAATATGCGCTTTTATTGCATAATTATTGGTTTATTTTTGCATTATTTATGCATTTTTAAATTATTCAATTATATTTGAGAGATAAATTAATAAAACCAACTTAATATGAAAGGCAAATTATTATTGCAGTTCCTGTTCGTTTTTTGCTTTGCTCAAGGCGTATTTGCTCAAAGTTTACAAATTACAGGAACTGTCAAATCCGGCGACGATAACACACCGTTACTCGGCGCAACCGTACAGGTTAAAGGCACCGCGGTAGGTACAATTACAGATTTTGACGGAAATTATGTTATTGAAGCCCCTTTAAATTCAACCCTTGTTTTTTCTTACATCGGGTATCAAACCAAGGAAGTCAAAGCCATTAATGCAGGACCAATTGATGTGGCACTGCAAGCGGGAGACCTTTTGGATGAAGTTATCATTACAGCTTTAGGTATTAAAAGAGACAAGAAAGCTTTGGGCTATGCGGTACAAGCAGTAGCGTCCGACGCACTGATGGAAGGTAACCAGACCAACATGGTCAATGGATTGCAAGGAAAAGTATCTGGTGTTACCGTGGTTAATTCTGGTGGTGCACCAGGGTCTTCCGCTATTATTTTGATTCGCGGCGGAACATCCATTACTGGAAATAACCAACCCTTATTTGTGGTGGATGGGATTCCTATTGACAACTCGACCAGCTCCAGTTTAGAGGTTGCAAGTACCAACAGAGCTTCTGATATTAACCCTGAGGATATTGAAAGTGTTTCTGTCCTTAAAGGGCCTGCAGCTGCCGCTTTGTACGGTATTCAAGCCGCTGGTGGTGCAGTAATTATTACCACTAAAAGAGGAAAAGCAGGCATGAGCACTGTGACTTATTCAGGTTCCATTTCAACAGATAAAGTTATGGGCACACCCAACGTTCAAAAAATGTATGGAAAAGGTGCTCAAATAAGAACCCTTGCAGGCGTCACTTACGATCCAGAGTCGTCCTTGTCTTTTGGACAGGCCATTGGTGCAAACACGCCAACGTTTAACAATATTGAAGATTTCTATAAATCGGCTGCCACCCAAAATCACAACGTAAGTTATTCCACAGGGACTGATAAAAGCAATCTCTATATGTCCATTGGAGACGTCTCTCAAAAAGGAGTCATAGGCGGAACGAGTTATGATAAAACATCATTTAAAATAAATGCAAACTCCAATTTGACTGATAATTTCACGGTGGGCATTTCTGCAAACTATATCACTACAGATATATTGAGCAGTAAACAAGGAAATGCCACTGGGAGCAGTTTCGGAAGCTTGTTAGCGTATCCAGCGGATGTCAATGCCAAAGATTACTTAAATGCCGATGGATCACAAAAAGCATTTTTCCTAAATCAACAATTTGATAACCCTTATTGGAGTGAAATGAATAGTCCAAACTCGGATGCGACGAAACGATTAATTGGAATCATCAGTCTGAACTATAAGTTCTTAAATGATTTTAATCTATCCTATAAAATCGGAACGGATAATTACACTGAGTTCAATAAAAGGGTCACAGGAAGCGGATCGTTAATTGACACTCGAGAAGATGGTTTTATCAATCAATTTGAAAAAGATCATACCCAATTGACTTCTAATATCTTTTTGAGTTATCAGAAAGATATCACGGAAGACTTTTCATTTGATGGGATGATCGGTAATTCGGTTGAAGAATTAGATGTAAGAACAACGTTCAGTTCTGGAAGGTCGTTCTTGGCACCAGGAATTTATAGCATCGGTAATATTTTAAAGGAAAATCAAGAGATTTCCGAATTGATTACCAGAAAGCGTATCGTTGGGGTTTTTGGAGAACTTAAATTTGGCTGGAAGAATGCTGTATTCTTGAACTTAACAGGCCGTAATGACTGGTCCTCTACCCTTCCAAAAGATAAAAGATCGTTCTTTTACCCATCAGTGGGGATGTCGGCAGTAGTGAGCGATTTATTTAAAGTTTACGGCTCGGATATTACTTCGCCAAACGGTTTAACCTATTTCAAATTAAGAGCAACTTGGGCTCAGGTAGGTAAAGATGCGCCAATTGGGGCTTTAGAAAGTTCATTAGGCACCAACATCAATGGCTTAGCGAGTTCAGCCTATACCTGGAATGGGGTCAACGTTGGAAATCCTAACTTAGAACCTGAATTTACCAATAGTTTTGAAATAGGAACGGATGTCCGTTTTCTGGAAAACAGAATTGGATTAGATTTGACTTATTATAAAAGCACCTCTGACAATCAGATTTTACGCGACATTAGAGTACCGCCAACAACCGGAACTTTTTACGCTACACTTAACGGTGGTTCAATTACCAATACCGGTATTGAAGCCATGTTAAGATTGCAAATGCTTCCTAAAACATCGCAAGTTAATTGGGATTTAGATTTCAACTTTGGCACTAATAAAAGCAAGGTTAAAGAACTACCAGGCTTTTTGAGTGAGGTTTATTTGTCCGACTCTTGGACCTTTAGAAACTCTGCTGCTGGAGCAGCGATCCTTAATGGTTCATTATTTGGACTACGTGGAAAACGCCCAGTAAAAAATCAAAATGGTGAGGTCATCATTAATTCTAATGGTTTACCAACACTAACCGATCAAACTTTTGACGACGTTAACAGAACTCCAGATTGGACTTTAGGCATTTCAAATTCCTTTGGCTATAAGAATTTCAACTTATCGTTTTTATTAGACATCGTTCAAGGTGGCGATGTGTACAACGCTACAGAATCTGCTTTAGCTTATTATGGATTAAGTACTAATACTGTTGCCGGTAGAAATGAATCGGTGGTATTACCAGGTGTAAACGCTGCAGGGAATCCAAATACTGTTGCGGTGGAAAGAGATCAAAATTATTATCAGAATTATTATTCTCAAAACTCTGAAAACTTCATTGAAGATGGTTCATTTACACGATTGAGATACGTGACCTTATCCTATAAATTCCCAAGCCAAGTTTTGGATAAATTGTCCTTAACAGGTTTAGAAATTTATGCGACTGGACGGAACCTATTTACCATCACTAATTATAGCGGCGTTGATCCTGAAGTAAACACATTTGGTGCGGGCATTTCAGGTGCGGGCT
>JBARDR010000802.1:0-14798 GCA_049795335.1 Gelidibacter sp.
TGCTTGAGGAATCCGTTCCATTACGGCCGGACTTTGTGCACTCAATTCTTCAGATCCGAAAATATGATAAAGTGGTAATCCACAGTAAGTATCCTGTTTTGGAAAAAATTCCGAAGGCATATCATCTGAAAAATTCAAATCAGAAGTTTCCTTTGGCTCAAATAATCTCTTACCTGGATTTCCTCCTTTTAATGGTCCACCAACTTCAACCTGATATTTGTTGAGTGCTTGCACAGAATTCCAGCCTGGCGTCCAATAAAAAGGTGTAATCGCCGCTGGTGGCACTCCGTTAAAACCTTCCATCGTAAAGGAAAGTGCAGAATTTGGATCTTCGGGCGGTTTGGGTTCGCTCACATTCATATCAGCGTGCATGGCAGTTCTTCCACTATAGCGATGCGGTTCACGGGGAATTTTTTGTGTGCCTTCCCTAAATCCCTCCAGAGGCGCGACATCTTGCACCGGTTTCAATTCTGGGAATTCCTGTATCATACCCTTTACAATGTCATCAAAACTTGCCGGTCCCCATTTATCCATCATAATTTCCTGAATCCACTCCCAACTACTCTTGATATCATTATCAGGTTGATGAGCCCGGTAGAATCGTTGTGCTCGGCCTTCATTGTTTACGACGGTGCCATCGGCTTCGGCGAATGTTCCTACAGGTAAGACATATTTAGATTGATGTGTTGTGGCATTTTCTATGTAATGAAAGCTTATGATATTTTTTTGGTGCTTTAAAAAAGCGTCTATACTACTTTTATCTTTACGTTGATATAGGTCGTTCTCAAGTATGATGGTTGCATCGGCCGAATTTGACTTATCTATTGCATCCTCTAAAAACTGATCTGTTAACAGAGATAAACCAATTGAATTCACTTCTGGAACGATATAAACCAATCCCGCATCTTTTCCTTGTTTTTTTAATGTGAATGCCAATGTTGCTGCTGACTGTATTAGGACTTCACTGTACAGACTGGTGCCTGCAATAATCAATGGTTTTTTTGCTGCAAGCAGCACTTGTGCTATTTCTATGGCTGGTTGAGACGCAAAGCATTGCGTCTCAACCGTATCGGAAACCGCATATACCAGGCGGGCAATATTGTCCGGATGTGCATAATACGATTGGGTGGCTATTTCGTCCAATTTGGTCGCATGGACTGTGGCTATATAAAAAGGCCCTTTTGCTTCTTGCACAACTTCGCGTGTGGCGGCATCATTCCAGTTTGGAATCTTTAATTCTCTTGCCTCTTCCTTGGGTTTGTTCCTTGAAGCCTGCCTCAGATTGAGTGCCAACATGGGTGCGGTGTTGGACACATCTTCCCCGATGATAAAAACGGCATCATAATCTTTAACCTCACTTAGTGAAGGGGTTCTTACCGATCCTTCCTTCAAAATTTTAATGATTTGTTGGACTAACTTCCCTTCAGAAGTTGGAATGCCCGCATAGAAATTTTCAGCGCCCACCCATTGACGCAATAAATAATTGGATTCGAGGGAGGCTTTTGGGGAACCGATGCCGATTAATTGATTAGCATCATCAGTAATTTCTTTGATGCCTTTAATCCCTTCTTCTTTTGTGATGGGCGAAGGACTGCCCTTTTCTATTTTAAAAGGAGCGATAAGTCGGTTTTCACTATTTACATATTCATAACCAAACCGGCCACGATCACATATAAAATAGCCATTCACATCGCCATTGTATCGGTTTCGTATACATCTGAGACTACCATAACGTTCCCCAGCGATAATGTTGCACCCCAAGGAACAATTATGACAGATGGATGGCCCATTGGTCAGGTCCCATTTGCGGGTGAAATGTTTTTTGAATGTTTTATCAGTGAAAACGCCAGTAGGACAAACCTCTATCAGATTGCCACTAAATTCATTTTCAAGCGTACCAGGCTCATGTCGGCCAAAATAGACGTTATCATGACCTGCAAACACATCAAAATCTTTTCCTCCAGCATAGTCATTATAAAACCGTGTACAGCGATAACACTGGATACACCGATTCATCTCATGGTTGACAAAAGGTCCGAGGTATTGATTGTTGTGTGTTCTTTTATTAAACCGATAGCGTCTATAATTATGCCCTGTCATGACGGTCATGTCTTGTAAATGACATTCGCCACCTTCGTCGCATACGGGACAATCATGTGGATGATTAACCATCAAGGCTTCAATATTATGAGCTCGAAAACTATAGGCTTCGGGATCTGTAAGAGAAATGCGCATATTCTCTCTCACGGGTTCCAAACAAGCCATGACCAACTTGCCTTTTTTATCATCATCGTTTTTGTACGACATGATAGCACATTGTCGACAGGCGGCCACCGATCCCAATTCTGGGTGCCAGCAAAAATAAGGCAGATTCATTTCAAGCGACAAACAAGCTTCGA
The DNA here is from genome assembly GCA_049795335.1 of Gelidibacter sp. Lineage (GTDB taxonomy): Bacteria > Bacteroidota > Bacteroidia > Flavobacteriales > Flavobacteriaceae > Gelidibacter. The sequence goes on from JBARDR010000802.1 coordinate 2,400, forward strand.
GCACGTTGGTGTCCTTATCTACCTCATAGACTTTATCATCGATGGTTATATTGACTTTCATGTGGTTATATTTATTTTTTTTTCAATGGTCATACTTCGACTTCGCTCAGTACAGGCATGTTATTCGCTATTAATCATATTTTCGAGATATGATATTTTTAGCACGCCCATTTCATGATTTATAAGGGCATTTCTGTTCGTGAATATGCTGTTCAAAATCTGCTCTAAAATATTTTAAAGCGCTCTGCAAGGGCTCCATAGCACCTGGAGCTAGTGCACAAAAGGTATTTCCGGGCGCCATATATTTGGTATGAAACTCGAGAATATCAAGGTCTTCCATTTTACCGCGTCCTGCGTCTATGACGTCGAGTAATTTCGCAGTCCACGGCAGACCTTCTCTACATGGTGTGCACCATCCGCAAGATTCATGGGCAAAAAAATGTTCCAGACTGCGTAACATTCCTATCGGACAAGTTTTATCGTCCAAAACGATGATCGTACCTGTACCCATCCTGCTCCCTATTTTCTGGACACTGTCAAAATCCATGGGCGTGTCCAGATGTTCTTCTGTAAGGAAATCTGTTGATCCGCCACCAGGAAGAACACCTTTGAACGCATATCCATCCTGCATACCTCCTGCATGAACCTCCAAAAGTTCCCGTAAAGTAGTTCCTAATGGCAACTCCCATAATCCCGGTTTTTTGACACGACCACTTGCCCCGTATAGTTTGGTTCCACCTTCGCCTTCTGATTTACTTAATTTCATAAACCAATCAGCACCATTGGAAATAATATGTGGAATATTGCACATGGTCTCCACATTGTTAACAATAGTGGGCTTTCCAAATAAGCCACTAACAACCGGATAAGGTGGTTTGGCTCTGGGCAATGCCCGTTTTCCTTCTAAGGCATTCAGCAATGCAGTTTCTTCGCCACACATATAGCGTCCTACACTGATATGTAACGACATTTCCAGATCAAAACCACTTCCTAAAATATTTTTTCCAAGGTACCCAGCGTCGTAGGCTTCTTTTAGGGCCTGAGTTAGGGCTTTAGCGGCTTTATGATAGGCCCAACGTAAGAATATATAACTGAAATTCGCCTCAATGGCAAAGGATCCAATGATAGCGCCTTCAATAACTTGATGTGGATTTGTTTCCAGTAGTAATCGGTCTTTAAAACTGCCAGGTTCCATTTCATCGGCATTAACCACAAAATATTTGGGATAGCGGGCGCTTTCATCCATTGGTACCATACTCCACTTTTGACCCGTAGGAAAACCTGCACCACCGCGCCCTTTCAGCCCAGCATCTATGACCATTTGAGTAATCTCTTTTCGATCCATGGAAAGTGCTTTACGCAAACCTTTATACCCGCCAGTTTTCTCATATTCTTTCAGGGTCAGCCAAGTGCCATCACTTTTAATATGTTCTGTTAGTGGTTTTTCCATCGTATTTAAAATTCATCGCTTTATTTGGACTTCCCTAATTGTGGAGCTCTTTGCCTACTTTGCGCAACTTTACATTATAGCTTTTAGGAAGATAAAATCACTTTTCATTCATAATGTTTCCAGCATATTACTCAGATCTTCGCAGCTTCCTAATTAACTTAAACAACCCCGATATAGTTGGTGGTTATTTTCTATTGACATCATAACTTTTACACTTTCTTTAAAGTGATCACTCTATATTAGGACATAAAATCACCTCACACCTCATCCCTAATGCCCTTTACAAAATTCATCATTCATAATTATCCAATATCCTCTCCAATTTATCAGGCGTCAAACTCCCGTGTAAATCATTATCGATCATCAGAGCGGGCGCATGGTCACAATCTCCAAGACATGGTACAGACAACAAGGTAAACCGATCATCTTTGGTAGTCTGACCATATTCGATCTCAAGTTTTTGCTTTAAAAAAGTAATAATTTCATCATATCCCATTATGTAGCAACTCACACTATTACACACCAGGATCACATGCCGTCCAACTGGCTTTCGGAATATCAAATTATAATAGGTTGCCACACTATCAACGGCGTCCACTGACATCTCTAAAATGGCGGCCAGTTCTTTTAAGGCTTCATCAGAAACCCAACGATGATATTTTTGAACGATCTTAAGTCCTTCAATACAAGCGGCGCTTTTCACTGGAAAATGTTTAAAGGAATCTTTAATTTCCGATATTTCCATTTCCGATAAAATTTGTTTCTGCGCCATTTTAATTGCGATTTTTAGTCCTTTATAATTACTTTGTTGAATTCCTATCGGTCAATATCCGCGAGCACATAATCTACACTTCCCAATATGGCCAGTAAATCGGCAACATTATAACCTTTACTGATTTCCGGCACAAATTGCATGTGTGGAAAAGAGGGCGTACGGATCCGTGTTCGGTATGAGGAGGTACTATTGTCAGCAATAAGATAATAGCCATTGTGCCCCTTGGTAGCTTCCACGCCACAAAATGCCTCGCCATGAGGTATGGCTGGACCCCAGGTGGTATGCACAAAATGATTAATGAGCGTTTCAATATCTTTCATGGTATTTTCTTTTCGGGGCGGTGTTGTCAATCGATGCTCTGATTTATAGGACCCTGCTGGCATCTTGTTAAGGCATTGCTCAATGATCCGCACACTTTGTCGCATCTCTTCGATACGTACGACGGATCGATCATAACAGTCGCCATTCTTGCCTGTAGGAATGTCGAACTCAAACTGCTCATAACCAGAATACGGCTGCTTTTTTCTGAAATCCCATTCAAATCCAGTAGCCCTAAGTCCCGGCCCTGTAATTCCCCATTCTATAGCTTCCGCTGTTGTATACACCCCAATTCCAACTGTACGTGCTTTGAAGATGCTATTTCGCATGATCATCTTGTCGTACTCATGGAGTTTGTTCTTAAAATAATCAATGAATCCCTGTATCAGTTTTTCCCATCCTATAGGTAAATCTTGTGCCACGCCTCCAATTCTGAACCAGTTGGGATGCATTCTGGCGCCGCAAATGGCTTCGACAATCTCAAGAACTTTTTCACGATCGTTAAACATTAAAAACACGGGTGTCATCATGCCTAAATCCTGCGCAAAAGTGCCATACCAAACCAAGTGACTCGAAATTCTAAATAGTTCACTCATCATAATGCGGATAACTTTTGCACGGTCAGGTACATCAATGTCGCCTAGTTTTTCCACAGCCATGACATAGGGGAAATTGTTCATGACGCCACCCAGGTAATCCACGCGGTCGGTATATGGAATGTAGGTATGCCAGGATTGCCGCTCTCCCATTTTTTCGGCTCCACGATGATGAAATCCTATATCTGGAACAATATTTACAATTTCCTCGCCATCCAGTTGCAATATGAGCCTGAGAATCCCATGCGTGCCCGGATGTTGAGGCCCAAGGTTAAGGAACATCAATTCATGGCCACCTAAGGATTTATCCAATCCCCACTCTTCAGGTTTGAAACGGAGCCCTTCCATTTCTCTTTCTTGTTTATCTTCAGGCAATTGAAAAGCCCCCATTTCAGTAGCTCTTGCGGGATGGCATTTCTGTAAGGGATGTCCAACCCAAGTTCGAGGCATCAGAATTCGTCTCAAATCAGGATGTCCTGTAAATCTCACACCAAAAAGGTCAAATATTTCTCTTTCGTACCAATTAGCTGAAGGCCATACCGAAGTTACCGATGCGATGGAAGCTTCACTAGAAATCAGTGCCACTTTCAGACGCACAAAATCATTTCTTTCGAAGGAAAGCAGTTGATAAACAATGGTAAACCGACTTTCGGGCTGTCCATTTCGAAATTTTCTCGCCTGCTCATCAATCGCTGTAAGATCATACAACATCTTGAAAGGCTCTTCCACTTCATTTTTCAGAAAATGCAAAACCTCAACAATATGGGCGACATGAATCCAAAGAGTTGGAAAATTATCTTTGGTTTCCTGAACTCTTATAATTACCTCTTGAAAGTGATCTTTTAATATGGTAGTTATTTCCTTCATATTTGTCTTTGAATGGCTATTGGTATTTCTAAATCATGATATAGGAAGTCATTTGTTCAAATTTCATCAGGTGATCTTATTTCGGTCATTTTCAGTCGTTCTGGCCCTTGTAAATCTCTCAGAGAAACTTCATTGGGTTTTATAATTCCTTGAGGACCTATCCTCCAGCTTAAGGGTCTCTGTTCTTTTCCGACTTGATCTCTCAACAATAAAATGGCCTCAAGAAAGGCATCAGGCCTGGGCGGGCAACCGGGCACGTAAACATCCACTGGCAAAAATTTATCTACGCCCTGTACCACGCTGTAGATATCGTACATGCCGCCCGAATTAGCACAGGAACCCATACAAATTACCCAACGTGGTGCCATCATCTGCTCATACAAACGTTGTATGACAGGAGCCATTTTAATAAACACCGTTCCGGCAATTACCATCATGTCGGCTTCTCGTGGTGTGCCCCTGATCACTTCCGCACCAAATCGCGCCAAATCATATTTACTGGTAATACTCGTAGCCATCTCCACATAACAACAAGAAAGCCCAAAATTGAAAGGCCAAATAGAGTTTTTCCGACCCCAAGCTACCATGCTGTCCATGTTTGTAAAAAGAATATTTTCTTGAATCGTTTCTTCGAAAGAACTATTCCCTTTTATAACCGCTGTTGGGTTGGCTGCTTTGCTGGTCCACCATTTCATATTTAATTGGTTTTTGTTTTCTTATGATAGGCTTTAAGAATGGCCTTAGTATTCGGACCAAAGTCCATCGCTCCAATTTTCCAGAGATAGAAAAGCAAAATCAGTAGTTCAGCTATAAATATGAGTATGACGATATATCCTGACCATCCGGTTTCTAGAATGGAGATAGCCCAAGTGAAGACGAAAACAGCTTCGAGGTCAAACACCACAAAAAACATCGCAACGACGTAAAAATGTATGGGGAAATGCAAGCGAGCAGAACCTGTAGGGATTACTCCAGATTCGAAAGGTTGAGAAGTCGCTTTTTCGCTATGGCGTTCTCCTAAAAAATAAGAAACGCCTATCATACCGCCAACTAATAAAATTACAGCGATTGCATAAAACAGCAGAGGCCATAATAGAGTAGTATTGGTGGTATGTTCCATTTAATGCAAGATTTAACAATTCATGTTTTCAGAGAAATGAAAATGATCTCTTTTCCTTTGCGGTGGACTTTAATTTCTGATTATAATCCTTAAAGTTAGAGAGATACAGGCTCAAATTTCTTACAAAAAATATAATGAAAGTTGTATAATTCATAGATTCAACTCATATTTAAATAAGCATTTACTCCTCCATAATTTAACCCACTTATTTTACGCGTTAAGCAATCGATTTAAGCATTTTAACTCCAAAAATCTCTTCACATATTTAATTCTGTTTTTTGAATAAACTTTTGAACATGAAATAAAGTTCATATTCTACTTTTTAAACAATTACAAGTGTTTTGGAATCAGATTTAATAGCCAAATAATAGTAGCCTCTTCATCCTGAAACCATTGAAAACGTCATTTGTGTGGGAATAATGTAAAATATCATTGCGTTTCTGTAAACCATCCAAAAAAGGAAAAGTTATCTTTATTAGCATTAAAAAAAATGAAAACGCAAGAACCTGGTAGTCAAGACTCCACTTATTAAAAACGGCACATACAAGCACATACAAATTGAAAAGTGTGAGATTTCAACCGCTAGTCAGCACGCATTGGTAATCACTTTAAAAAATAGTATCATAAAAATTTAAATGTCAAAAAACCCTAGAATAATTATTGTTGGCGCAGGCTTTGGTGGAATTAAATTGGTCAAAGAACTCTGCAATAAACCAGTTGAAGTGGTTCTGATTGATTACAACAACTACCACAATTTTCAACCTTTAATGTATCAGGTAGCAACAGGAGGCCTTGAACCCGGAAGCATTGCTTATCCGGTGCGTCGGATTTTTAGAAAATACAAAAACATCCACTTTCGAATGGCTGAAGTGCTCTCCGTTAATATTGAAAAAAATCAGGTGTTTACATCTATTGGTGAGATTGATTTCGATTACCTCGTTATCGCCTCGGGAAGTGAAAACAATTTTTTCAATTTTGAACCCGTCAAGGATAAACTACTGGCTTTAAAGTCAGTTCCAGAAGCCCTTTCACTGCGAAATAGCATTTTCAGAAATCTGGAAAAAGCGATGGCCGATAAGATGAAGAATCCTCTCAAGGAGGTTATGAATATCGCTATTATTGGCGGCGGTCCTGCAGGACTCGAGTTGGCGGGAGCATTAGCAGAAATGAAGCGGTATGTTCTTCCAAAGGAATTCCCGGATTTGGATCCCTCCACCATGAACATTAACCTTTATCAATCGGGTCCTGAATTACTGGAAGCGATGTCAGAGGAGGCTTCTGATAAAAGTCTGGAATATCTAAAGGAATTGGGCGTCAATGTCTGTTTAAATACACGGGTCCAAAATTATGATGGCGATAAAATTGAGTTCGCCGATGGAAGTTTTTTTTATACCAATCTCGTCATTTGGACCGCTGGAGTAAAAGGGGCACCAATAAAGGGGTTTCCCGAGAATACCATCTTGCCTGGTAATCGTATTTCAGTTGATGAATACAATGAAGTCAGTGGTTGTAAGAATATTTTTGCCATTGGAGATGTCGCCGCACATATTACTATCGAAAATCCAAATGGACAGCCCATGTTAGCTCCTGTAGCACAACAGCAAGGCAAACTTTTGGCGAAGAATATTTTGAATAAAATAGAAAATAAACCGATGACACCGTTTCAATACCACAATAGAGGAGTCATGGCCACTATCGGAAGAAATAAAGCCGTAGTTGATCTGCCACATTATAAATTTCAAGGCGTATTTGCCTGGTTTGTTTGGATGTTTGTTCACATCTTATCGATAGTAGGTTTTCGTAGTAAAATAGTAGCTTTTATTGATTGGTCTACAAATTATTTCAGCTATGACCGACCTCTTGGAGTTATTTTAAATTCTGCAGAAGTGAATAAAAGGCAACCACAGAAGGGAAAAATTAAAGATGAAGTATAGACATATGGAAACTAAAGATTTAATTCAGGAATGCATTGACACCGTACGCGTTTTATCGGCCGATGCCGTGCAAAAAGCAAATTCAGGACATCCCGGCACACCGATGGCACTATCACCATTAGGCCATTTATTGTGGTCTGAAGTCATGCACTACAATCCCAAAAACCCAGAATGGGCCAATCGCGATCGGTTTATTCTGTCCTGCGGACATGCCTGCATGTTGCAATACAGTTATTTATATTTAACGGGCTATAAAATCACACTCGACGACATCAAAAGGTTCCGTCAACTTCACAGCATTACGGCGGGACATCCTGAATATGATCTCATGCCCGGAATAGAAGTCACTACCGGACCATTGGGACAAGGATTTGCCAATGGTGTGGGCATGGCAATTGCCGAAAAATATATAGCAGAGCGTTACAACCAGCCCGATTTCAAACTATTTGATTATAAAATTTATGCCATCTGCAGCGACGGCGATCTTATGGAAGGCGTTTCAGCAGAAGCGGCCTCCCTTGCCGGTCAGCTCGGCTTAGGAAATATGATTTATTTCTACGACAACAACCATATTACCATCGAAGGCGATACCTCTCTCACCTTTAATGAAGATGCTTCCAAGCGCTTTGAAGCCTATGGGTGGCATGTTCAAAATCTACCCGATGTCAATGACCTGGATGCACTTTCCCAAGCCATCAAAAACGCACAAGATGAAACCAATCGCCCTTCGCTCATAAAGGTTCACAGTCATATTGGTTATGGAAGTCCAAATAAAGAGGACACAGCGGCCGCACACGGGTCAGCATTAGGCAAGGACGAAGTGCGACTGGTAAAGGAAAACTTCGGATTCAATCCCGATAAAGATTTTATTGTCCATGATAATGTCCTAGATTTTTACAGAAAAGCCGGAAGTAAATCAGCTGAAAATGAAGACAATTGGAACGAATTATACGAAAACTACAAGGCACGCCACCGTGATCTGGCCAATGAATACGAAAGCATAATCAAAGGAAAACTACCAGAGGGCTGGGAGAAAAAACTACCGGTATTTGAAGCTGGCAATGGCATGGCTACCCGTAAGGCATCAGGTAAAACCTTGAATGCTATCGCTGAATATTTCCCACAATTAATTGGTGGCTCAGCCGATTTATCGCCATCAACCGACACCAATTTAAATGATTACCTATCCTTTTCGGCAACACAACGGATGGGTCGCAACTTCCATTTCGGCATCCGAGAACATGCCATGGGCGCCGTTCTCAACGGGATGGCACTCAGTAAATATCTAATTCCCTATGGCGCTACATTTTTGATTTTTTCCGATTATATGCGTCCGCCTTTACGACTTGCAGCCATTATGAAAATAAGACCAATTATGGTGTTCACTCACGATAGCATCGCTTTGGGCGAAGACGGTACCACCCATCAACCTGTGGAACAATTGATCGGGCTGCGCAGCGTCCCAAATTTGACCGTCATCCGTCCGGCAGATGCCAACGAAACCGCGCAAGCTTGGCGTGTAGCCATCAAGCATACAAATGGACCCGTAGCCATTGTTTTGACCCGTCAGGAAATCCCCATTATCGATCAGAAAAAATATGCCAAAGCAGAAAACCTGGAGAAAGGCGCTTACATTCTTTCGGATTCAGAGGGCACTCCAGATATTATTTTAATTGCCACCGGTTCGGAAGTTCAATTGATTGTGGAAGCGCAATCACAACTAAAGAAAAAAAATATTCATGCACGCGTAGTCAGTATGCCGTCATGGAATTTATTTGATAAACAAGATGCTGCTTATCGCGAAAAAGTGCTTCCAAAAGGCATTCGAAAACGATTGGCCGTAGAGGCTGGTTCGCCTGTTGGCTGGTTAAAATACACCACCGATGATGGCGACGTCATTGCCATCGAGAAATTTGGCGAATCGGCACCAGGCGATGAAGTCATGAAAGAATACGGTTTTTCGGTAGAAAACGTGGTGAAAAGATCTAAAGCTTTGCTTTCAAAAATGGAGTAATATTTACTTTGAACATTTGAGCTAAAAAATAAAAAATGCAAAAAGAACGCATCAAAAGAATAGGAATTTGTGCCGATCACGGTGGTTTTCAACTGAAAGGAAGCATCGCTTCTTTTTTGATTGCAAGCCATTTTGAACCCCTTGATTTTGGCGCATTTAAGATTGATGAAGCCGACGATTATCCCGACTACGTCATTCCACTGGCAAAAGCAGTGGTGGCAGGCGAAGTTTTTCGTGGCATTGCTATTTGCGGAAGTGGAGTAGGTGCTTGTATTGCTGCCAATAAAGTTTCGGGCGTGAGAGCGGCATTGATTAACGATAATTTTTCCGCACATCAAGGCGTGGAAGATGATGATATGAATCTGATTTGCCTTGGGGGCCGCGTTACAGGATACGCCAGTGCAGAAGAGTTAGTACTGTCGTTTTTGAACGCCAAATTTATAGGAGCAGAAAGGCATATGCGGCGGTTGCGGAAAATCCATGATTTGGAAAGGAAATGGAATTAAGAATTATGAAAAATAAAATTTTTAAATCGAAGAGCCATTGAATACTGCGGAATTTTTCGGTGATGCTTTCTCCTACGACCTTCCATGACGTCATCTTCAAATTTCTTAATAGATAAATAACATAAAACACACACACATTATGAATCCATTAAATAAAATACGAAAAGAAGGTCAGAGTATTTGGCTCGATTTACTAGACCGAGAAATCATGAACTCAGGCAAATTACAAAGTCTGATCGATAATGATGATCTCGGAGGATTAACCTCCAATCCGTCAATTTTTGAAAAAGCTATAAGTGGTAGCTCCGATTATAACGAGGATATTGCCAATCTCTCAAAAGAAGAAGATGATAATGCTATTATTTTTTTCGATATGGCCATAAAAGACATTCAAAGAGCTGCAGATTTCTTCAAACCAGTTTTTGACAAAACCAATGGTAAAGACGGATTTGTAAGCTTGGAAGTATCGCCACTTCTGGCGCGAAATACGGTAGGGACCATTAAACAGGCCCGAGAACTTTGGAAAAAAGTAGATCGTAAAAATGTGATGATTAAAATTCCCGGAACCAAAGAAGGATTGCCAGCAATTCGCGAATGCCTTAGCGAAGGGATTAATATCAATATTACCCTCCTATTCGGTCTGCCGCGCTATCGCGAAATTACCGAAGCTTTTATGGGCGGACTTGAAGACCGACTTAAAGAAGGCGAACCTATAAATAATGTAGCTTCAGTAGCTAGTTTTTTCTTAAGCCGCATCGACGTCATGGTCGATCCGATGCTGAAGAAAAAACGTGCGGATGATCTCGTAGGAGAAGTCGCTATCGCTTCCGCGAAAAAAGCATATCAAATTTATCTCGAAATGATTTCCAGTGATCGTTTTAAAAAACTAGAAGCAAACGGTGCACAACGACAACGGGTACTTTGGGCAAGTACAAGTTCAAAAGATCCAGCATTTAGTGATGTCAAATACGTGGAACCATTAATTGGAAAAGATACGATTAACACGCTACCCATGGATACCATCGACGCCTTTCGTGATCATGGGAATGCTGCCGAAACCATAACTCAAGACATCGATCACGCCCACAAAATAATGAATGATTTAAACTCCGGAGGAATTGATATTAATGAAATAACTAAAAAACTGGAAGACGAAGGCATAGAAAAATTCAAAGACGCTTACGATAAACTATTAAAAAGCATTGACAGTCAGAAGTATAAAAAAAGGTTAGAGACATGACCGATGTTGAGGTATCGAAAATAAAAGTCGTATTCATGGACATTGGCGGTGTATTGCTGACCAATGGCTGGGGACATGAATCGCGTCAAAAAGCGGCGAAAGTTTTTGACTTTGACTATGATGAAATGGACTTCCTACACGATTTCATTTACAATGTATTTGAAATTGGAAGTATTTCGCTTGACGACTACCTCGATACCGTCGTATTTCATTGTCCGCGTAATTTTACCAAAGCGGCATTCAAAGAGTTTATGTATTCAGAATCTGTAGAATTACCTGAACTTTTAGCTTGGTTAAAGAAATGGAAAAAACATACAGATTTACCTGTGTTTGCCCTCAGCAATGAAGGTCGAGAGCTCAATGGTTATCGCATTAAAAAATTTAAGCTTCACGAATTATTTGACGGATTCTTCTCTTCTTGTTATGTAGGGTATCGTAAACCAGATCCAAGAATTTTTAAAACAGCCATGGAAATCGTGCAAGTGAAGCCCGAAGAATGTGTTTATTTCGATGACAGACCCATGTTGGTCAATGTGGCTAAAAATTTGGGAATGTACAGTATTCAACATCAGAAATTTGAAACCACGTCAAAAATCCTCGAAAATTTTACACGGAAGTAATTACATTATGGAACGAGCACGCTAAAAACTATAACACTCATGGGAATGATTAATAGTGAACCACATGTGACCCTTGAAAAAAAATAAAAATAAACACATGAAAAAAGAAAACACAAATCAAAGTGCCTTTGGAATGATTGGTCTTGGCACCATGGGCTCCAATCTTTTGCAAAATATTGCCGATCAAGGATACGCTTGCGCTGGATACGATAATGATACCAGCAAAGTAGATAGTCTCAATAATTTAAATCGTGATAATATTCATGGATTTTCAAATATCAGTGAATTTGTGAAAAGCCTGAAAAGCCCAAAAACAGTCATGTTATTAGTACCTGCCGGCAAAATTGTGGATACCGTCATAGAAGAATTACTCAAAGTGATGGATCAAGGAGATATCATTATCGACGGTGGAAACTCACATTTTATGGATACTGAACGTCGCTATACGGATTTGGAAAAAAAAGGATTCCATTTCATCGGCATGGGCGTTTCGGGTGGCGAAGAAGGCGCACGAAATGGCCCAAGTATGATGCCTGGGGGTGATAAAAAAGCCTACGAAACAATAAAGGCCATTCTTGAAAAAATAGCGGCACATGTTAATGGCGAACCTACGGTGGCCTATATGGGCGATCGTTCAGCAGGTCATTTTGTGAAAATGGTTCACAATGGGATTGAATACGCTTTAATGCAGTTAATATCCGAAACCTATGAGGTTTTAAAAAATGGACTTCATATGGACAATGACAACATCCACACCATTTTTGAAAAATGGAACGAAGGTCGATTGCAATCTTATCTTATTGAAATTACCCGCGATATTTTTGCCTACAAAAAAAAGGGTTCAGATACGCTCCTGCTCGACGATATCAAAGATGAAGCAAAAGCAAAAGGAACAGGTATGTGGACCTCACAAGCGGCTATGGACCTAAACCTTCCCATCCCGATAATCGATATTGCCG
>JBARDR010000803.1:0-3035 GCA_049795335.1 Gelidibacter sp.
CCTTTATTGCTCGCTTCATATAGTAACCTGATCATCTTTTTGTCTTCAAGGCTGTTCATTTTCAAAATCAGATAAGCCTCTTTGCCGGCTTGTGCCAAATGGATTTCTTTCTCCAATAAACTCACAAATTTATTGCGCATGGAAAATGGAGAAATCAGTAGTTTTTTAGCTTTAGGTATAATAGAAGCACCTTCAAGCACCAAGAATAATTTATTGAGATCGTCCGTGATTTTCTTGTTGTTGGTCATCAAACCGAAATCAGTGTAAAGTGTGGCAGTGTTTTCATTGAAATTCCCCGTCCCAATATAGCAGTAATACTGAATGACCTCGCCAAATTGACGTTCAATATATATGATTTTTGAATGGACCTTAATGCCAGGGTAACTGTAAATAACCTGAGCGCCACTATCTTTAAAGATTTCGCCCCATTTTAAATTGTTCTGCTCATCAAAACGGGCTTTGACTTCAATAAAAACAATGACTTTCTTTCCGTTTTTGGCGGCTTTGGCAATGGCGCTATTTAAACGCGATTCTTCTGCAACACGGTAAAGTGTCATTTTTATGGTCGTAACGTTTGGATCAACGGCAGCCTCTTCCATCAATTTGATGACCGGTTCGAACGACTGATACGGATAATGTATCAATTGGTCTTTGTTGTTAATCGCCTCAAACATGGAGGTGTACTTTAATGTTACTGGATGATCAATCGGTGGGAATTCTTCAAAATATAAATCCTTACTTGTAGGATTTGGAAAACTGAAAAAGTCCTTGAAATTATGATACGTGCCTCCCAAAACAATATCGACTTTGGTAACATCGAGTGCCTTTTTCAAGACGTTCTGGAAACTTTCGGGCATCCGCTGGTCAATCAAAACACGCGTAGGCTGACCTGTTTCACGCATGGGAAGTGAGGCCTTGATTTTTTCCATCAGGTTGCCTGAAGACTCATCTTCAATATATAATTCGGCATCTCTGGATATTTTTATCGCATAATAGGATAAATCCAATTCAGGTTGTGATTTGTAGAGATTATACTTGATGATGTCATCGATAAACGTGATAAAGTGCGTGTCGTTTTCGCTAGGGAATACATAAAATCGAGGCTCATCTGTAGGCATTTGAACCACTTGAAATTTATTTTTGGAGATTGACGCTGTAATGTAAGAGCTTTCATTCTCCACAAAAACGGAGTCTTTGGTGGAAAAAACAGAATTTTCAAGATCAATCTTAGCTTTTAAAGTGGATTCAAAATAAGCTTCAGCCACTTTTTTATGTGCTTCTGAAAAGTCTCTATAGGTAATAAGATGAATGCCTTCCTGTTTTAAATCGGGAATGATTTCGTTCTGAAAAAGCTGTCCAAATTCTGCTTGTAATACATCGACTTGTACTTTAATTTCGGCAAGAACCTGATTGGGTTTGGTAGCTAGTTTTTTACGGATAGATTTGTCCAAGTCCTTGACCTGTCGAATATCTGAAACTCGGACTCTAAAAAACTCATCCAAATTAGATGAGAAAATCGCCATAAATTTGATGCGTTCGTAAAGCGGATTGCGTTTATCCGCAACTTCCTGCAAAACGCGATGGTTAAAGCGTAGCCATGAGAGATCACGGTGGTAATATTTAGAGTTATAAAGTGGTGTCATAAATTATCTCAATAGTCTATCTGCCTTTCAAATCTAAAATTTATTTTAATGAATTTTAGATTCGAAAAGTACACTTTTAAATGCAAAAAAATGATAGAAAATTGATAAGGTGCTAAAACAATCCATGAATTTCAGCATCAATCGTCGTGATGATGCTTCCTAAATCTTCAGGATTGGCAACAAAGTCTAAATTATCAACATCGATAATCAACAATTTTCCTTTGTTATAACCCGTAATCCAAGCTTCATAGCGTTCATTCAGTCGGCTTAAATAGTCGATGCTGATCGAGTTTTCATACTCACGACCGCGACTGTGAATTTGCTTCACCAAATTAGGAATTGAACTGCGCAAATAAATCAATAAATCAGGGCCTTGTACAAAGGTTTCCATCAATTCAAAAAGCGCACGGTAATTCTCAAAATCGCGATTGGTCATTAAGCCCATGGCATGAAGGTTGGGTGCGAAAATATGCGAATCTTCATAAATAGTTCTGTCCTGAATGATGTCTCTTCCACTTTCATGAATTTGCATGACCTGACGGAAACGGCTGTTCAAGAAATACACCTGCAAATTGAAACTCCAACGTTCCATTTGATTATAAAAATCATCCAAATACGGATTGTCAACCACGTCCTCTAACTGTGGCTCCCATCTGTAATGTTTGGCTAATAATTTTGTAAGCGTGGTTTTTCCTGCACCAATGTTTCCGGCGATTGCTACATGCATATTTATCTGATTTTTAGTTGGAAGTGATGAAGTGTTTCATCGGTGCAAATATACAAGCTTTCATTGGTTAGTAAAAACTGTTTTATTAACAAATTAGGGAGCTTGATGGCGATGAGTTGGTCGGTGTCGTTGGCCAAAAAATAGAGGCCATCCTTTTTTTGGATGACAAGATTTCCATTGTCTTCAGAAATTTGAATGAAATGGTCATTTTCCATTTTGGAAATTGTACTTCCGAAATAATTGTATTTGTACAGAAATTTCTCGGTCAATAACCAAACATAATTATAGTTGCTTTCAAGATCTAAAACATTTGATTCTACGGGCATTGCCATGGCCCTTGTTTTATTGGTTTTATAATCGAAGAGTTCTAATTGCTGAAAATCCTGATTAAAAATCCATAAGGTAGTGTCATATCCGGTAGAAATTTGGGTCACGTTTTTATAAGGCTGAATGGTATTGAAATCGATTTTGAAAATTTCAGACAACCGATTATCCAAAACCACAACGGTATTGAAGTTTTTATAAAGCAGATTGATTTTTAGCGGATTGAAGGCGTTGGCGGAGGTGATATTTCCCAGCTGTACATTGCTGTAATTGAAAATCTGTTGTGGTTCCTTCTTATAAAATGTGTTGCCTTTGGTGTAAAATAGTGTGCCAAAATTGTC
>JBARDR010000804.1:0-5818 GCA_049795335.1 Gelidibacter sp.
ATACAGTATAGTCGCCATCAAGACGATGTAGGCCATTTTTGTTCTGAACGATGTAAATCTGGCATCTCGCCGATAGCTTTTCGGGATTGTCATCGCGTCCAGCACCCACGGCTCCATAGATATGGGTAAGTTGGGGAACGAATTCAGGTTCCAACAGATACTCAGGATCTGTAAATCCTGCGGGAGTATCAGGACAGCCAGCCTGTGCTACAAAATTTGGAATTACTCTGTTGAAAGAAAGAGCGTCCCAGTATCCTGAATCGGCCAACTCTATAAAACTTGCTTTGTGCTTTGGCGTGCGATCGTCTAAGCTAATCAGGATTTCTCCTTCAGGAGTGAGAACTTGTCCGATTTGTACTAATTTTTCTGACCGCTGTCCGATCGCAATTTGTCCGAAGAAAAAAAGGCTTATTATTACAAGAGTGAAGCACTTAAACCGTAGAATTTTATTTGTCTTAATCATGACGCTTTATGTCTGTTTAATCTAGAATCTGTATTGAAAGATACAAAGAGTCAATGGAAGTTTCGTTTGCCAAAACATCTAGGATTGAGAGCTTTTTTAATTCTAATTAAATGTACGAAATTCTCTTAAATTTAGACAGTACTCGGTAATTCAATAAATTATAAATTAAAGTTCTAAACCAACTCCGTAGCAATCATTTTCGTTTGAAACGGTTGCATTTGGGTGTTTTTAATACGTCTTAAAATCAATTTCGCTGCTTCAGCGCCGATTGCTTCTGCATTTTGATCAACAATGATTAATGAAGGATGTTGATTGGCTTGACATTGATTGCAAAAACCAGCTATGGTAATGTCATGGTCTTGAGGATTGGATTTTAACTGGTTGGTAACTTGTAAGGTTTGCAAAACAGCTTGTTCGTTCAGGCCAAAAATGCCATCAATATGACTATCGTTTTTTAGCGTAGCAATCAGTTTGCTGTTTAATGCTTCCACCGTATCGGCTACTATTATTTTGTTTTCAAAGGTCAAATTATTGGCCCTCATCGCAGCCTTAAAACCTTCAGCTCTTAATTTTCCATGATGGAAATTATCTATAAGCGAGGTCATGATGATATTCTTAAGACCTTTATTTTTTATGAGATGATCGGTGGTGTCGTAGGCGGCCTTATAATCATCAATAATTACTTTGTCACAATCAATCACATCACATATTCTGTCAAATAACACCAGAGGCGTGCCTCTGCTAGTAAGCGCATTAATATGATCGTAAGTACTGGTAAGTTCGGTTTCTTTAGAAACGCAAAGGATAAAGCCATCCACATAGCCGCCCGCCATTTTTCTTAGGCTATTAGATTCTTTCTCTATAGTTTCATTAGAAATGGAAGTAATGAGCTTGTAATTATGTTGGTCTAAGTAATTTTCTATACCGGCGAATACTTTAGCATAGAACGGATTCAAAATATTAGGAACAACCAAGCCAATAGTATTGGTGTATCCTTTTCTTAAACTTGACGCAAAATTATTAGGGATATAATTACATGATTTGGCAAAATTACGAACGCGGGTCTGTGTGGATAAACTGATTTCAGAACTGCCAGAAAGTGATTTGGAAACTGTAGAAATAGATAAATCCAATGCCTTAGACATTTCAGCCAAAGTGGTTCTTGTTTGCATCATAACTATTTGATATTGACTTGTTTGCTAGATTGCAATTCCTTATAAGTAGAAATTTAGATGTGGTTTTATATATAAACCCAGGCATCAATTACTGTTATTTATAAGAACGGTGCGGCCTAAATCTAGGCTACAAATATAGTTGTTTCATTAAAAAACAACTACCAGTACCTACCAGTTTGTATTTGCGGTAAATTATTTTACATTTGTTCCATGAGAATTGTAACTGTAAAGGAAAAATCCGGTATTCCGAAGTACAAACAGATTGTTGCTTCCATTGAAGGCGCTATCGTGGCGGGCACTTTGAAAAAAGGGGACAAGCTGCCTTCTTTAAACAGTATTAAGAATCAAAATTCGCTTTCAAGAGATACCGTACTTACAGCATTTAACGAATTAAAAATACGCGGGGTCATCAAATCCATCGTAGGTAAAGGCTATTATGTAAACAGCGAAGATGTTGATGTTAATCTGAAAGTATTTTTGTTATTTGATGAATTAAATTCCTTCAAGGAAGATTTATATAACTCTTTTATGTCTAGTTTGGGCGATAAGGTTCAGGTCGATATTTTCTTTCATCATTTTAATCCCGATATGTTTAGCAAACTCATTAATGATAATGCTGGAGACTATAGTTCTTATGTGATTATGCCGGCAAATCTTAAAAACACGGAACAGATTATCGGTCGATTGCCTCAGGAGAAAGTTTATATATTAGATCAAACCAACGAAACCTTAAAAAATTACCCGTCGGTTTTTCAGAATTTTAAAAAAGACATCTATACAGGACTTGAGGCTGCACTAAAACAAATAAGTACTTATAAAAAAGTGGTTTTACTGTATCCTCCAGCACGTCAGCCGCAAGGTATTTTAGATGGCTTTAATTTATTTTGTTCGCATCACGGCATACATAACGAAGTTATTGAGACCCTTACCAATAGAGAATTGTCCCAAGGAGAACTTTACGTTATCTTAGATGATAAAAATTTAATACGTCTCATAAAAGGTATTAAGGAACAGCGTTTTTTGTTGACTAAAGACATCGGCCTGATTTCCTATAATGACTCTTTGTTAAAAGAAATTGTCGAAGGTGGCATTACCACCATCTCTACGGATTTCAATTTAATGGGACAACGATTGGCCCAAATGATCTTGAATAAAGAGTTTGCTCAGGTCGAAAATCCAAACCGTTTAATCCTTAGAAAATCAATATAAACACTTGTACACACTTACGAAAACAGAAGCAGAAGGATTGAAGTTTATTGAAATATTCAATCCAGAAAATAAGTCTAAAGCTAGCATTTGCCTGACTCAAGGCGGGAGGCTTAGCTCATTGGAACTTGATGGTATTAAAATACTTGCCGATTATGAGCCTTCAACTTATGCAGCGAATTATGCCTCGTCTATCCTTTTTCCTTTTGTGAACAGAATAAGAGATGGAAAATACACTTTTGAGGACATTGATCATGTTTTAGAGTGTAATGAAGTCGATAAAAACAATGCACTTCACGGACTGGTTTATGATAAGACTTTTGAGTGTATTCAACATGAACTGACTTCCAACCACGGATCCATAACCTTACAGTATAAACACGACGGTACATGTCAAGGTTTTTCTTTTAAGTTCGACATCCAATTGACTTATACATTAACTGAAGAAACTATTGGTTTATCTGTGGAGATCATCAATGAAGATGATAAAACATTTCCATTTACCATAGGTTGGCATCCTTATTTTGTCAGTAAAAATCTGGATGAAAGTAGTATCGATTTTGACAGCAACACCCAGTATTTATTTGACCAGCAACAAACAATTTCAGGAACTACGCCTTTAGCAGTTGAAATGCCTTATTCACTTAAAGGTGTAAAATTAGATGATGGCTATCCATTGCAAAACAATACCATTGCATTTTTAACACCCGAATATCGCTTAACTATGACGAGTACTTCTCAACAGAATTACTTGCAGCTCTATACGCCCAATACTCCAAATGTTATTGCTATCGAGCCCATGACTGGTGCTGCAGATAGTTTTAATAATAAATTGGGTTTGCAAAAACTGAATCCTAAGGATCGTTATATTGTAAAATGGAATATTACTTTTGAGAATCTAATGGATTAACTAAAAACGAACCAACTAAATACATAACTATGCAATTTTTAACCTTTATTGGATTTACGCTGCTTGTTGCCGTAATCTCCTACCTAAAAACCAGAAAAACGGACGAATCCACTTCAGATGGCTATTTCCTTGGTGGACGAAGTTTAACGGCAGGCGTCGTTGCAGGATCATTATTATTGACCAATTTATCTACAGAGCAGTTGGTGGGCCTGAATGGTTCTGCCTACCAAAGTGGATTATCTGTCATGGTATGGGAAACCTTGGCGGCAGTGGCCATGGTGCTAACCGCTATTTTCTTATTGCCAAGATATTTAAAGGGCGGATTGACCACAGTTCCTGGGTTTTTGGCAGAACGCTTTGACGTCACGACAAAAACATTGACCTCGGTTTTATTTCTTTCGGGTTATGTGGTGGTGTTGCTACCAGTTATTTTGTATTCTGGATCATTGGCCATCAGTGGGATGTTTGATGTGCCTGAATTATTGGGCGTCACGCATACACAGTCGATATGGATCTGTGTTTGGGGAATTGGTATTATCGGTTCTATTTACGCGGTATTTGGCGGCTTAAAGGCAGTTGCCATATCAGATTCAATCAATGCGATTGGGTTGTTGGCAGGTGGTTTGTTGATCCCAATTTTTGGTTTGATGATGATTGGCGATGGCAGTATTTTAGACGGTTTGAACATCTTAACTACTGAAAATCCTGAAAAGTTCAAATCGATGGGAGGTCCAACAGATCCAGTGCCATTCTATACCATTTTCACGGGGATGATGTTAGTGAATATATTTTATTGGGGAACCAACCAGCAAATTATCCAAAGAGCATTGGGTGCCAAAAACCTTAAAGAAGGTCAAAAAGGTTTATTGTTGGCTGGATTTATAAAAATATTAGGGCCAATAATTGTTGTCTTGCCGGGGTTGATCGCGTTTCACATCTTTCAAGGTAGTTTGGAAAATGCGGATAGTGCCTACCCAATGTTGGTTAAAAAAGTATTGCCAACGGCTTGGGTCGGATTCTTTGCAGCGGTGGTGTTCGGTGCTATTTTAAGTTCGTTTAACAGTGTGTTAAATAGCTCGGTAACCTTATTTGGGATTGACGTTTATAAACAACACATCAATAAGGCAGCCGATGAGAAAACGATCGTGAAATACGGCAAAATTTTTGGAACCATATTAGCTATCGCAGCCATGTTTATCGCACCGCTTATTGCCAATGCAGGTAGTTTATTTAATTATTTACAAGAAATAAATGGTATTTATAGTATTCCTATTTTAACAATTATCGTCGTGGGTTATACCACAAAACGCGTTCCAGCGATTGCAGCTAAGGTTGGTTTGTTCTCCGGATGCATTCTGTACTGCATTAGTCAATTTATACTTAAGGACTATTTTATTAATAAAGCCCTTGCGAAAGCTGCCGCATCAGGAATCACGGATGCTGGAGATTTGGCACTGGTAACCGCACAGGCCTATCCTCACTTTTTAGATATTATGGCAATTCTATTCGTACTAAATATTGTCATCATGTTAATTATAGGCAAGTTCAAACCGAGAGAAGTCCCGTTTGTTCAAGAATACACCAAACAAGTGGACATTACGCCGTGGAAATACGTTAAACAAGCGGGTCTTGTGATCTGTTTAATTGTGGCAGGATTGTATATTTATTTTGCTTAATGATGAATAAGGAATTAATAGAAGTAGTAACGCATAGTTTTAAAACACATTTTAACTCAGAACCTTTAATCGTGTTTTCTCCAGGAAGAATCAATCTGATAGGAGAGCATACCGATTATAACGATGGGTTTGTGTTTCCTGCTGCCGTTGATAAAGGGATTGCCTTAGCGATACAAAAAAGCAATGCTAACACCAGTACGGTGGTCGCTTTTGACAAAGATGAAACCTATACGTTTGCTTTAGATATTTTAGAGCCCTTAAAAAATGGCGATTGGAGAAACTATGTTTTGGGTGTTGTCGCAGAATTACAAGTTCTTGGGATAAATGTTGGAAATTTTAATGGTGTTTTTGCTGGAAATATCCCGGGCGGGGCAGGAATGTCCTCATC
>JBARDR010000805.1:0-2567 GCA_049795335.1 Gelidibacter sp.
CGGCAATATATGTGAAATCATAATACAGTTCTTTTAGCGCTTCTCTGGTGTCATCATCAGAAAAGCTGTAAGAGGACAAATTTGATTTTAGGGCATTAAAGTTGTTTTTATAAATCTCTTGAATCCTGATAAAATTACTAGGATTACCGACATCCATCGCATTGCTGATGGTTTGTACGGAAGGCTTTGGTTGGTAGAGTTGCGTCGTGAGATATTCCGTTACCACATTGTTTTCATTATTTGAAGCGATAAAATGATGAATGGGCAAACCTAGTTGTTGCGCCATCATTCCTGCGCAAATATTCCCAAAGTTCCCGCTTGGAACCGAAAACACAATGTTTTTATGTGATTTATGAAGTTGTTTAAAGGCAAAAAAGAAATAGAACATTTGTGGCAACCAACGGGCTACGTTAATTGAATTTGCCGATGTCAATTGCATATTACTAGTCAATTCTTCATCTAAAAATGCACGTTTCACCATATCTTGGCAATCATCAAAAACGCCATCCACTTCTAAAGCGGTAATGTTCTTTTTAAGCGTGGTCAGTTGTTTCTCTTGGATATCGCTTACTTTTCCGCTCGGATATAAAATGACCACTTCAACACCTTTAACTCCCAAGAAGCCATGCGCAACAGCGCCTCCAGTATCTCCCGAAGTCGCGACCAAAACGGTAACTTCTTTGGTGTTGTTCTGATTGAAGTAGCCTAAACAACGCGCCATAAATCGAGCGCCAACATCTTTAAAAGCCATAGTTGGTCCGTGAAACAATTCCAGAGTAGATATGTTTTTATTAATCTCCACAACCGGAAAATCAAACGACAAGGTTTCTGCAATAATTTCTTTTAAAACATCCTCCGGAATATCAGGACTTACAAATTGCTTTATCGCTTCAAAAGCAATTTCTTCATAAGATAGCTCATCAATTCTTTCAAAGAAAGAAGCGGGGAGCGGTGCAATGTTTTCAGGGAAGTAAAGTCCTTTATCAGGTGCAATACCTCTAATAACTGCTTCTTTAAAAGAGGTGTTTGTGGCTTTTTTGTTGAGTGAGTAGTAGTTCATGTTTACCTTTTTAGCCACGAATTCACGAGTATTCTTCAGAGATTCTCTGTGAAACTCTTTGTTTTTTGTGGCATAGATTAATAATTTAAATTTCTCTAATTCCTTCAGTATTAATTTTCGACACATGCGTCTCAAATGCAATGTCCGTTTTCGCATAAACCGCTCGCATCGCATTTTCCACGCTTTCCGCATTTTCTAGACCTTTAGAAAGTGCAAAAACAGATGGTCCAGCCCCAGAAATACTAGCGCCCAACGCACCATGTACGAGCGCCGCAGCTTTGACCTCTGCAAAATGTGGAATCAATCGACTTCTGTGTGGTTCTATGATAACATCTTGTAGAGCTCTTTTTAAGAGGTCGTAATCATTGGTATGAAGTGCATGAACAAAACTCCCTAAATTGGCCCATTGGGTAATTGCATCTTTTAAAGGAAATTCCTTCGGTAAGATGCCTCGAGCGTCTGAAGTCTTGATTTCTATTTGCGGATGAATAATGGTCGCGTAAATATCCTTTGGGGTTGGTAATTGTAAAATTTCCAAAGGCAACGTACTTCTTACCAAGGTAAATCCTCCAAAAACACCAGGTGCTAAATTATCAGCATGCTCAGTCCCGCTGGCCAAAGCTTCGCCTTTCATTGCAAAATCGGTAACTTGGGTTTTGTTATATGGACGTCCTAAAAGTTCGTTGATGGCAAACACGCTTCCGGCAGCACTGGCGCTACTGCTACCAATCCCACTTCCAGGTTTAATTTTTTTGTAGATTTCAATCTCAAAGCCAAAATCAGGTTGTGCATGAGCAAGCATTGCTAAAGCAGAAACGCCGGCCACATTTTTTTTGGGATCAAGAGGCAAATCAAAACCTTCGATTTTGGTAATGAATATTCCTTTTTTTTCTGTTTTTCTGATGATCATCTCATCGCCAATCGTATCCATGCAAAACCCGAGCACATCGAATCCGCAGGATACATTGGCTACCGTTGCCGGTGAGAATATTTTAATTTCATTTTTAATCACAAGCTTTGTAAAATTGTTGATTGTTAATTGTTGATTTTTGATTGCTGATTGCCAACTGAGGACTGCCAACTGAAGACTAGTGTCCAATCCTAATAATATCCGCAAACAATCCCGAAGCTGTGACGTCAGCTCCAGCGCCGGCACCTTTAATAATCATAGGTTGTTCAGGGTAGCGCTGTGTATAAAACATGACGATATTATCTTTTCCTTTCAAATTGTAGAAGGGATGATCTTTCGGAATCTCCCTCAAGCTCACTTTAGCCTTTTTACCGTCAAATTCTGCAACATATTTTAATTGACAGTCGTTCTTTTTAGCCGAGGCGTAAAGCTTTTGAAAGTGTGCTTCGTCTGCAATTAACGTCTTATAAAAATCATCAACAGAATCGCTTTTTAAATTGTCTTCAGTTAAAAACGAGGTGTTCTCAATATCCTCCAAATTCATTGGCGTGCCACTTTCTCTTGCTAAAATCAGGATTTTTCGAGCCACATCCACAC
>JBARDR010000806.1:0-8639 GCA_049795335.1 Gelidibacter sp.
CCCCATTGTCGGGTATCAAGTGTTGCCATCAAAACCAACAATAATATTGGAACAATAAGAAAAGGGAATAAAAAAAGCCCGAGCAGCACATCAAATAAACGTTTTACACGGGCTTGTTTTGGAGAGATCAAAAGAAAGTAATTAGGCGTTAATTTTAAGAAACCTCTTAATGCGTTTTAATAACTTACGTTTGCCGTTGCCTTCGTGGTATGCATTGCCATAAGTGCCGTAACCATAGCCGTAGCCATACCCGTAACCATAGCCATACCCGTAATTATGGTTGGTTTTATGTTTGTAAAAGTTGAGGATGAAGTTGATATTCTTAACCTCACCCATTTTATATTTAGCATTAATTAAGGCTAACATGCCCTTTTTAGTATAATCCAAACGCACCATAAATAAGGTGGCATCAGCGTATTGCGTCAACTCCAAAGCATCGGTAACCAATCCCAAAGGGGGCGTATCCAAAACAATCATGTCATAACGGTCACGGGCAAGCTCTATGAGTTCCTTCATCCGATCGCTCATTAATAATTCTGACGGGTTTGGAGGCACAGGTCCGGATGGAATGACATCAAGATTTTCAACATGTGATGAATAATTAATCTCATCAAAGGTATTATCGCCAATTAAATAATTCACAATGCCTTTATCATTGGTGATCTCAAAATCATCAAATATCTTCGGCTTCCGCAAGTCGAGACCAAGCAACAAGGTCTTCTTTCCAGATAGTGCATATACCGTTGCAATATTAATGGAACAAAACGTTTTCCCTTCCCCACTAACCGACGATGTAATCATGATGGTTTTTCCAACACCTTCTTCTTCCCCCTGTTTTTTATAGATAAACTGCAAACTCGAACGAATGGATCGGAAGGATTCTGAAACCGCCGACTTTGGTTTTTCAAAGACCACCAGATTATTTTTGTAATTGTATTTCCCGATCAGTCCCAAAATAGGAATGCTGGACAAACGCTCCACCTCATCAGAACCGTGAATGGTATTATCCAATAAGAATATTACAAAAATCAGGAACATCGGTATAAAAAAGCCCAACATGAGTGCCATCATGTAGTTTAAGCTTTTGTTTGGCCCAATGCGGCCTCCGCCAATATCCTTGGCCTCGTCAATCGTACTGATGTCGGATACGTTTGCAGCCTTTACAATAGCGGCTTCCCCGCGTTTGGTCAGATAGATATTATAGGCCTCCTGACTGATATTCATCTTGCGTTGAATCTTCAAAAATTCCTGCTGATCTTCAGGCAAGTTGCTCAGTTGGGCCTCAAATCGGGCAATGTTATTATTAATGGCATCTAAATTAATGCCAATGGTTCTTTTGGTATTGCCGATCGTTTCCAAAAGCACATTCTTCTCGGCATCAATCTGGCGGTCAATATCCTTAAAAATAAGATTCCCTTCCTTTACCGTGTATTCCTTCGTTTGACGTTCAATGGCGAGTGCAGTAATCTTTGCAACGCTAGCTAAAATATTGCCTTCATTAATCCCTACGGACGAAGGCGCGGCGATCTGAGTATAATCGGTCTTGGTTCGAAGATAGTTTTCTAAGGAATTGAGGTAGTTTAATTTGGTGCGTTCCTCTTCACGAGTTAAATCTAAAGCTCTTAATTTCCCGGATACCATATTCATTTCCTCGGTAACATCAAACAACTTGTTCTCCTTCCTGAATTTATTCATCTCATCCGTAACATCTTTTAGATTATCATTTACCGAATTCAGACTGCTGTCAATAAACTTGATGGTATTGGTGGCATAAAGGTTTTTACGTTCCAGCTCTGTCTTACTTAAAATGGAGGTGGTGGCATTCAAATAGTCCACAATTTTAGCCTTGTTGCTTCCTGCCAAGGACAAAGTCAATACGGACGATGAACTTCCAGAAAAAGGTGCAATCATCACACTGTTCTTATATTGATTCACGACCCCGTCAAAATCTATAAATCTCAGATAATACTGCGCTCCAGAGACAATATTTCTGTTGTTTCGTTTGGTTATCGTTCCATTAAAAAACGGCAGATTGATGGTTTGCCCAAAGCTAAACCTCTGTGCAAAATCGCCTGTGGCAAAGTTTTCGTTGTATTTTTCCTTATCAGAATAGCGTTGTGCAGTAAAGGCGCTCTTCTCAAAACTGGCAGTCAGCTCAAATTGCGAATCATTGATAAACTTAATGCCGATCGTCTTCCCTAATATCTGCCCTTTGGTGATATCTAATTTGGCCACAAAGGGAGCATTTTTATAGATATCTTCCATGCGATATTTCCCTTGCTCCAAATATTCCATATAATATTGCAAGGAATCCATCACAAGTTCGTTATGCGTACGGGTTTTTACAGTAGTCATCACCTTACCCACTTTCCCAGAAACACCACCCCAGTTGAACGAAATGCTGGTATTGGCAGTAAAAAACGGATTCTGATCACTTTCTACCGAAATAAGAGAATCTAATTTATAAATACTTTGTTTGCGAACATTAATAAGATAGGCGACAATAAGGGCAAATGCAACACTCAGGATAACAAATTTCCATAAGTTAAGCGCCTTGAATAAGTACCCCCTAAAATCAAAATAGGTGCCTCTTGGTTCTGAATAATCTAAATCTTGATCTTCCATAATAATCTACAGTCTTGTCACTAATAAAATGGTGGTGGTCAGAAGACTGACAACAGAAATTATGACGGTCAAAGTTTCCCTTCCTGTAGTTCCGGTGCCCCATGTTTTTTGCTTCAGCGGCTTTACATAGATCATATCATTGGGTTGGATATAATAAAAGGGCGAATTCATCACATTAATATCGGTCAGATCCAGATGATGAATTTGCTGTCCTTGCGGATATTGACGAATAATCAAAACATCCTTTCTTTCACCAGTAATGGGGATTTCCCCCACATTAGCAATGGCCTGAAAAATATTGACTCGTTCCTGAAATAATATTTGAGACCCTGGCGAACCCACTTCTCCCATCGCCGTATAGCGCAATCCAGAAAGCTTTACGGTGATAAACATGTTGGCTGTTTCCTTAAACTGTTCCTCAAGAAGTTTACTTTTGATAAGTTCTTCAATCTCAGCAGTGGTATAACCAAGAACAGTTATCAATCCGAGTTCAGGTATTCTAATACGGCCATGTGTATCCACAGTAAAACCGTCAAAGTAGGCACGTTCTGTAGCACTGGCATTTAAGTTCCCTTCACCTATAGGATTAAAAATACTGACGTTTTCTTGGTCCAAGACCTTTATCCGAATATTCAAAATATCATTGATCTGAACGCGATAAGGCTTCTGCTGCTCTACCATCATCTGTAATGAATCGGTAGCGATGTTCTTGTTCTGGAGATACACAATATCTTTATGAGGGATACAGGACGTCAACAAACTACTGATAATTAATCCAATAACCAATAAAAATCGTTTCATAAAGGGCCACATGTGTTTTGACAAATATAAGTCATCACTCGGAATATCAAAACTATTATCTATTTTTTTGATTTACTGTGGATTATTGATTTGAATTTAGTCGCAGACGCGGTATTCAGTATCAGAACGCAGTCCAAAAAGTCTTCAACCTTCCATACTCACTACCCTCTGAAGCTCACTGATTAGAGTTGACCGTTTTGGTTAATTAATTGTTGGTCAAAAATAATCATCAATTTTCTTTCTGTTATCAGCCAGCGGCTACTGTCATTATTCATTTATCAGATCCAATACAGAACCCTGAGCTGCCCGCTCGTTCAGGCGGGTAACGCTAATTCTGCTGATTTTTTTGATCTTATCTCTGTTTGTTTTTAATAAATTAATTCCTCGTTCTTCGTAATACCACATTCCTAATGGCTCACCATACCTACTCCCCACTATGAGAGTCATCAAATCCTATCCTTTCCACAATTCACGACTTATGTCTTGGTTGTTGATTCTAACAGCGAAGCGGTCTTGATTCTTCTTCCTCCTTGATCTTTTAAACAGACAGAAACTCGATCCCTCACAAATTATTCCCGTTCTTTGTAAAAAAAATATACTTTGAATTACCTTACTGTTGAATCCATCTCAAAAACTTATGGCGATGCTCCGATATTTGAAGACCTTTCTTTTAGCATCCATAAAGATGATAAAATAGCCTTCGTGGCAAAAAACGGAAGTGGAAAAACCTCCATCTTAAATATCATTGCAGGAACAGACCAACCTGATAATGGTCAAGTGGTCATTAGAAAAGGCCTGCGCCTGTCTTTTTTATCGCAATCCCCACAATATGAAGATGAACTCACCATTGAAGACACGATTTTCAATTCGGATTTGCCGATTTTAAAAATCATTGAAAATTATGAGAAAGCGCTTTTAAATATTGATGATGCCGATGCATATCAAAAAGCATTTGAAGGCATGGAACGTCATAATGCATGGGAATTTGAACTGCGTTTTAAGCAAATCCTTTCAAAACTGAAGTTGGATGATTTGACTCAGAAAATAAAAACACTCTCTGGAGGCCAGAAAAAACGTCTTGCCTTGGCCACAGCACTTATCAATGAGCCTGACCTTTTAATTCTGGACGAGCCTACCAACCACCTTGATTTGGAAATGATCGAATGGCTGGAACAGTACTTTGCCAAAGCTCAAATGACTTTGTTCATGGTTACGCACGACCGCTACTTTTTAGAGCGCGTCTGTAATGAAATTATTGAATTGGATCAAGGTAAACTTTACACCTATAAAGGGAACTACTCCTATTATTTGGAGCAAAAAGAAGCACGCGTTACCAATGAAACGGTTGAAACAGGTAAAGCCAAACAACTCTTCAAAAAGGAATTGGACTGGATGCGCCGTCAACCAAAAGCACGAACTACAAAGTCTAAATCGCGCATTGACGATTTTCAGGATATTAAAGCCAAAGCGCACCAGCGCAGAAATGACCATCAGGTGCAATTGGAAATCAATATGGAACGCTTGGGAAGTAAAATCGTGGAGTTTCATAAAGTTTCAAAAGCATATGGTGAAAAGGTCATTTTGAATGGTTTTGAATATGTGTTCAAAAAAGGCGAACGCATCGGCATCATCGGTAAAAATGGCACCGGGAAATCAACATTCTTAAATATGTTGACCGACTCTGTTGAACCCGATGCAGGTAAGATCATCATTGGCGATACCGTCAAATTCGGTTATTACACCCAAAGTGGTATAAAAATTAAGGAAGGTCAAAAAGTAATTGAGGTCATCAAGGAGTTTGGCGAGTATATTCCGTTGACCAAAGGCCGTCAGATTAGTGCCTCACAATTATTGGAACGCTTCTTATTTGACCGTAAAAAGCAATATGATTTTGTTGAAAAACTGAGTGGTGGCGAACAAAAACGTCTTTACCTCTGTACGATTTTGATCCAAAATCCAAATTTCCTGATTCTGGATGAGCCTACCAACGACTTGGATATTGTCACATTAAATGTGCTTGAGGAATTCTTATTGGATTTCCCTGGCTGTTTGCTAGTGGTATCTCACGACCGTTATTTCATGGATAAGATCGTCGATCATTTATTTGTTTTTAAAGGTGAAGGTGAAGTCGAGAATTTCCCTGGAAACTATTCCGATTATCGTGAATATGAAGCCTCAGCACCCATTATAGAAACGACCAAAACAGAAACGACGACAACTGATAGCACAAAGAATGAAGGGAAAAAGCTCTCATATAATGAGAAAAAAGAACTCAAATCTTTAGAAAGTAAAATCAGATCCTTGGAATTGGACAAGACTGCTTTTGAAGCCAAGTTTCATGACACAACTTTAAGTCCAGATAAAATCAATAAACTGTCGTTGGACTTAGAGAAAATAATTGACGAATTAGCGGAGAAGGAATCACGATGGTTTGAGCTTTCAGAGAAGTTGGAGGATTAGACTATTGTTTATTATTTATTGCAGATGGAGTGGAACAAATACTATTGACAATTTCAGTGCGAGCCTTGCGTAAACTTGCGCCCTTTACGGTTAATAGCATCTGTTCTCTGACAATGTATAAGCAATGACACAAAGGAAACACAAAACCTTTCGACCTGATATGTAAAGTGATTTGTTAGCCAAAAAAATCAGTGAGAATCAGCAAAAATCGGTATCATCTGCGTTCTATATGTTGGTAGATTGGTTGAAATTGATTAAACGGCTTTAATTCTGCAACTTGAAACGAGGAAAAATTTTAACTTGCCCCCGTCCGCAGCTTTTGCGAAGGCGGGAAATGAGAAACAAAAGAATCAAGAAATAGTAAATTTTGCATCAAATTATCTCCTACATAAAGTTCCTTCTAAAATCAAGCAATCAACACGGTGTGCATTCCCCTTTTGTTTATGATTTGGTAACGAAGTGTTTCTATGACAAAACAAATTACTCTGAATATGAAGCGTTGAAAACTTATCGTTCAGAATTACTTCAAAACAAAAAAACAATTACGGTTACCGATTTTGGCTCAGGGTCAAAAGTATTCAAATCGGATCAGCGTTCCATAAATGCCATTGCAAAAACATCGGGAACTTCCTTAAAAAACACAAAACTGCTATTTAGGATGGCGCGGTATTTTCAATCTTCATCCATTTTAGAATTGGGAACCAATCTTGGAATTGGCACCTATGCTTTGGCGCTGGGAAATCCCAAAGCAACTATCTCAACTATTGAAGGCTGTACAGAAATCTTAAAAGTTGCCCAACAACAATTCTCAGATAAAAAGATTTCTAACATTACAGCCATTCAAGGCGATTTCAAAGAAGAAATTCAAGGACTCACACAAAACCCTTGCGATCTTATCTTTTTTGATGGACATCACTCTAAAGATGCGACATTGACCTATTTTGAAATGTTATTGCCTAACGCACATAATGATTCTATCTTTATCTTTGATGATATTTACTGGTCTAAAGGCATGACTGAAGCATGGGAAATCATTAAAGCACATCCGCAAGTAACCGTTACAATCGACATTTTTAATTGGGGCCTTGTTTTCTTTAGAAAAGAGCAGGCGAAAGAACATTTTAAAATTAGAGTGTAACATCTTTACACTTTGAACGTCATATAAATCGTAAAACAATTAACTCAGAAAGTTCCGAGTTTAAAGTTCCAAGTTTGGAATTTGTAACTTCGCTTACCCGTGAGCAATATTTGCAAAGTCGGTAATATTGAATTTTGAACCTTAAATCTTGAACCACCACATGGACAACGTCATTCACATTAGAAATATCGTCAGAAACTTTCAGTTAGGATCAGAAACCGTTTATGTTTTAAAAGGTATTGATCTGGATATCGTACGTGGCGATTATGTGGCGATCATGGGCCCTTCGGGTTCTGGAAAATCAACGCTGATGAATCTTTTGGGCTGTTTGGACACGCCAACTTCAGGTCAATATATTCTGAACAACAAAGATGTCAGCAAGTTGAGTGATGATGAGTTGGCCGAAATCAGAAACAAGGAAATCGGTTTCGTATTTCAGACGTTTAACTTATTGCCAAGAACGACAGCATTAGACAATGTGGCTTTACCTATGATTTATGCTGGTGCTTCAAAAGCCGATCGTCAAGCTCGCGCTACACAAGTTTTAACCGATGTAGGCCTGGCCGATCGAATCCACCATAAACCCAATGAACTTTCGGGTGGTCAACGTCAACGTGTAGCTGTAGGGCGCGCTTTGGTCAATAAACCCTCCATTATTCTAGCCGACGAGCCAACGGGAAATTTAGATTCCAAAACCTCTTTGGAAATTCTCCAATTATTTGACGACATTCATAAAGCAGGAAACACTGTTATCGTGGTCACACACGAAGAAGACGTTGCAAAAAGAGCGGCGCGTGTTATCCGTTTGCGAGATGGGATCATTGAGAGTGATGATAGGAATTAGGTTCAGTCTACAGTTGGCAGTCCTCAGTCTCGATCTCAGTCTCAATGTAAAGGTATAATTGATGGTATATATGGAGAACTAAAAAACAAAATAATTTAGATAACAAAATGGAGAACTCAACATTTGAATTCTCCATTTCTTTAATATTATTTCTCAAAAAGTTGCTTAGTAAATTTAAGCTTCCATATTCTAAACCGTCTCCCCTAACCATGCTTTCATCATCCATATCGTTTTCTCCTGTTGGGTAATGAAATCACTCATCATGGAGTTGGTACCTTCGTCTCCAGCGTCAGCTGTTTTATCCAAAATCATGCGCTCTATTTTCAGTAATTCAGCTAAAGAATCTACAATCAGTTCGACCGCTTTTTCATCTTGAGAGATGTTTTTTCCCACTTTTACTTTGGCAGTTTTAATATAGTCCTCAAACGTATGTAAAGGAGTTTCTCCTAAAGTCAATATACGTTCGGCTATTTCGTCTACTTTTATATTGGCATCGTTATAAAGCTCTTCAAATTTCACATGTAGATCAAAAAATCGCTTTCCCTTAATATTCCAATGGATTCCCCGAAGGTTTTGATAATACACCTGAAAATCAGCCAATAATTCATTCAAATCACCCGCGATGTCCTTAGTCTTTTTGGTATCTAAGCCAATAGTATTTAATGCCATTTTATATATTTTTGGTTCTTTCGAATTTAAGCATTAATTAACCATTTTTATAATAGCTTTTATCGATAGTTTCTATATTTTTATAGTTTAAATGAATAACTA
>JBARDR010000807.1:0-1554 GCA_049795335.1 Gelidibacter sp.
CTGAAGACCCTTTATTCATATTATATACCTCAGGATCGACCGGAATGCCAAAAGGAATGGTACATACCGTCGCAGGTTACATGGTTTATGCGGCTTACACGTTTAAAAATGTGTTCCAATACAAAGAACCCGATGTGTTTTGGTGTACTGCAGATATTGGCTGGATTACAGGTCATAGTTATATCGTATATGGTCCTTTGGTCAATGGAGCAACCAGCGTGATGTTTGAGGGTGTGCCACAATATCCAGATTTTGGTCGCTTTTGGCAAATCATTGAAAAGCATAAAATCAATCAGTTTTATACTGCCCCAACCGCAATTCGCGCCTTAGCAAAACAAAATCTTTCTTTCGTTGAAGATGTCGATCTGTCATCTCTAAAAGTATTGGGATCGGTGGGAGAACCGATTAACGAAGAAGCCTGGCACTGGTACAATGACATTATCGGCAAAGGTAAAAATCCTATTGTCGATACTTGGTGGCAAACAGAAACAGGAGGGATCATGATTTCGCCTTTACCGTATGTGACGCCAACAAAACCCACCTATGCCACCTTGCCATTTTTAGGCGTTCAGCCTGCCATTGTAAATGAGGTTGGTGAAGAATTATTAGGCAATCAAGTAGAAGGGCGCTTATGCATTAAATTCCCATGGCCAGGAATGGCACGAACCATATGGAACAATCATGCCCGCTATAAAGAGACTTATTTTTCTACTTATGACAACATGTATTTTACGGGTGATGGCGCTTTAAGAGATGAAGTGGGTTACTACAGAATTACGGGTCGTGTGGATGACGTGGTCATTGTATCAGGACATAATTTAGGGACAGGACCTTTAGAGGATGCCATTAACGAACATCCAGCAGTTTCAGAAAGTGCCATTGTCGGATTTCCGCATGACATCAAAGGTAATGCACTTTATGGTTATGTAACTCTAAAAGAAACTGGGGAAAGCAGAGTTCATGATAACTTGCGTAAGGAGATTAACCAATTGATCTCTGAACGTATTGGTGCCATTGCCAAACTTGATAAAATTCAGTTTACGGAGGCTTTACCAAAAACAAGAAGTGGCAAAATTATGCGTCGTATTCTTCGTAAAATTGCTGAAAATGACCTCACAAATCTAGGTGATACCAGTACCTTACTCAATCCTGAAGTGGTGCAAAATATTATTGAGAATAAGCTCTAAAGCCAACTATGGGCACTAACGTTTCAATAGAAGATCAATTAAAGGAACGGATCAAGGAACTCACCTGTCTTTACAACGTGAGTTCCTATATTGCCAATTGTAATCTTTTCGATTTAGACCCTACTTTTAAGGCTATTGCTTTAAGCATTAAAGCAGCGGTTGTTTATAATGCCGATGCTTTTGTAGAATTGAAAATTGGAGATAAAATGGTTCATGCTGGCGAAAAACCAGAAGAACAGATCTCTATTTTAGCCGTTATAAAGGTTTTTAATTTGCCTTACGGCTCCATAACATTTGGTTATCCGAAACCGAAATTTAAAGCAAATGATTTTTTAGAAGAAGAAAAACAGCTCATCCAATACTTGGC
>JBARDR010000808.1:0-2244 GCA_049795335.1 Gelidibacter sp.
GCTGGCAGATAAATTCTTTGATAACTATTCTTACGTTAAAGCCACTGAACTTTATGAGGAAGCAGTAAAAAAAGGAGATAGTAGCGAGCATGTCCTCACACGTTTGGGTGACTGTTACTATAACAACTCCAGATCAAAGGAAGCCGCCTTTTGGTATGGTAAAGCTGTCCACAAGTACAACAAAGTTAATCCGGAGGTTCTTTTCAAATACATTCAGAGTTTAAGAAGTATCGAAGATTATAAGGAAGCCGACAAATGGTTGGTGAAATTTAAAGATATCCAAGGAAGTGATAGTCGTGTGAAAGATTTTGACGCCAACAATATCAATCTTTATGAAGACTTGGCATCTACTGAAAATGTAGTAGTTAAAATTGAAAACATGCCCTTCAATTCTGAGTTTTCTGATTTTGGTGGCTACATGGCAAATGGAGTACTCTATTTCGCATCTGCCAGAGATATCAAATTGAAAAAGAGATATGGCTGGAACGATGAACCGTTTTTAGATATTTACCAGGTTATCGTAAAAGATAATGATGGTAAAAAAGAATACAGTGACGTTGATTTTATCAATTCTTCAAAAATTAACACCCCATATCATGAAGCCTCTGTTGCGATTACCAATGATGGTCAAACCATGTATTTTACAAGAGACAATGTGGACAGAAGAAACAAATTGGACTATGACCGAAAGGGAACTTCACATCTAAAATTGTATAAAGCCACTTTCGATAATGAAAAGTGGACCAATGTTGTTGAACTTCCATTTAACGATTCCTACTTTTCCAATGGTCATCCTACTTTAAGTCCAGATAACAAAAAATTATATTTTGTATCCGACCGAGATGGGGGTTTTGGACAAACTGATATTTATGAAGTTGATATTTTAGAAAATGGAAAGTATAGCGAACCGAGAAATCTTGGTCCAAAAGTAAATACAGAAGGACGAGAAATGTTCCCATTTGTTGCTAAGGATAATACGCTCTACTTTTCTTCTGATGGGTATTTGAATTTAGGTTTATTGGATATTTATAAGACTAATATCCTAAAGGACGCAAATGCCGAACCTCAAAATCTTGGCGCACCTTATAACAGTAGTTATGATGATTTCGCATTCTATATGAATGATGAAAGTAAAACAGGCTACCTTTCCTCTAACCGACCTGGCGGAAAAGGAAATGATGATATTTACGCTTTCAATGCAGAACCTTGCAAGCAGATCATAGAAGGGATTGCGAGAAATATTAAAACAAATGAACCACTTGTTAATGTTGAAGTGAAGCTGATCAATAAATCTGGAAAGATTGTTGCCACAGTAACAACATCGGAAACTGGAGCATTTGAATTTAATGCTGATTGTGACAAGACCTATACGGTTTTAGGTAGCAAGAAAGATTACAAAGATGCTTTAAAAGAAGTGGCGACTAATTTTGAAGATGGCAAAGTAAACAATGCCGATCTTTACTTGACACCATTAATTGACGCAAATCAAATTGTAATCAACCCTATTTTCTTCGATTTTGACAAATGGAATATCAGAACAGATGCAGAATATGAATTGGAACATATTGTGGACGTCATGAGAGAACACCCTGAAATGGTCATCAAAATTGAATCGCATACAGATAGTAGAGGAAGTGACAGTTACAACATGAAACTATCTGATAGAAGAGCAAAATCCACAAGAGATTATATCCTTTCAAGAGGAATTGCTAACAATCGCATTGAAAGCGCTATTGGTTATGGCGAAACCCAATTGCTCAACAAATGTTCAAACGGCGTTAAGTGTACAACAGAAGAGCACCAGTTGAACAGAAGATCATACTTCTATATATTGAAAGATTAAGTATCTATAAAATAAGATTTAAAAGCAGACCAATTCGGTCTGCTTTTTTTATGAACTAATTTTATAAGAACTCCCAATGATAAATGGCGTGTAGAACAGTTGAATTGAATCTCTCGAATGCCAGCGTTTGGAACGTTTATCGCGTGAACTATTCCCTATTTTTAAGATTAAATCATCATAAACTATTCATATCAAATGATAGTTTGTTTGTTGCAATTCATCTAAGACCATGATTAATTTTCTTATTTTTTTTTTGTCAATTGAATCAGAAGTTATGGTTCTAACTTCCATATTTTAGGAATTCCGTCCTTTAAGAAGTCTCGAAGTTGACTTAGAAAAATGTACTTTACTCTCTTAAAAGACCTGAAAATCTAAACCAGAAAATATCCTTGGAATAAAGC
>JBARDR010000809.1:0-2143 GCA_049795335.1 Gelidibacter sp.
GTTTAAACCATAAAGGAGATTAAATCTTGTTATCAGTTAATTCTCGCAACTTTGGTTTCTTTGTAACTATCCCGAGTTATGCCGAATTGATCCTGCTCGGGAAAACCTAATTCACTATAAACGACCCTTAATTTTAGATAAATAAAATAAAAACTAAAACCGGAGTTCGTATGTCTGCCCAAAAGGAAAGGTCTAAAATAAGTTTTATCGAGCGTTTAAATAAGATGCATTTTGACTGTTGGAAAGAGACTGAGATGCGATACCATCCCAATGAACATTTTAAATCGGTGTACTAACCAATCAGATAATTTTTATTTTCTTAGTCGAGATAAAAAAAAAGCCAAAACTTTCGTTTCGGCTTTAAAACAATTTTCTCGATTTTTATTTCTTGACTAAATTTCCACGAATTTCACCTCCAGGAAGGGCTTCACTGTGAATATTAACGTATAAAAGCCCGTTGTTTAAATCAGCTATTTGTTCATCGGTTAAAACTGGACTAGTATATGATATTGGGGATGCTAAAGATGTAAAAGGGAATATTACAGGTCCATTTTCACCCACCGCAGCTTTGTGGATATGTCCCATAGACGGGTTAGCAATATCATGTGTTACTTTCACTACAAAGGTTTTTGTGTCTTTGTTAAGAGTAAGGATCGCAGCACCTGTTGCAGTTGAACTGTTTGAGGGTACTTCATTCGCACCAGATAAAGTAGCTTCATATACTACATTAGGATCTGGTTGATTATTATCGTCGTCGTTATTGCAGGATACCATGGTAAAGACCATCGATAAAATCGTTAAAAATTTGATTGTATTTTTCATAATTGTATGGTTTTTTTATCATTATTATACTTAGAGTATAACAACCTTTTAAACCTGTAAATTGTGTACAATATTGATTTTAACATATTTTTATGCCTAGGCTTGTGGTTGTTACAGATAGAAAAACTTGAAGGGCTACCATTTTATTGGAATTATTTTCTTAAAGATTATGGGCGAGTCATACTTTATATTATGTCTTTTAAGGCCTCCGTTCCGGAATTAAATCCTGAAAGGGATTAAAAAAAAAGGACGCTTTTAAATTAATAATAGCGTCCTTTTTATTTACAATAAAGAAAATCAATTCTAAACCTCGGTCATGTTGAAACCTTTTTCTAATCCTGACCGAAAACCTCAATAATTCAACTTTAGCATTAATCTTCTTTTTGGTCGAAATGGTAATCCATTTGCAACTTTCACGGATTCAGCATTTTTAATACCGCTTGAGCATGAGCATAGTTTAACGGATGATGTTCCATACAATAAGCCCGAAGCGGTCATAATCAGCGCAATTTTAGTCGTATTTTATGTATTGCACGTCATGTGTAATGCTCTCAATTTATTATTTGACTATAACGGTAAATAGTTCAATTTTGGATTCTACAGTTCCTGAAGTGGTATTGATAACACGGACGTATTTCACTTTTTTATTAACTGATGCTTGCATGACTTCCTTGTCTTCTTTGGTTGGTACAATTTCCCAATCCGTTCCATTGCTTGAAACTTCTAATTTCAGATGTTCATAAACCAAAGTAGGTGTTGCTTTGAAGGAAACTCTGCTCACGAGGATGGCGTCTTGCAATTCAAATCCAAAATAGGATTGCGATTCCAAACGAATTACTTCCAATGGCGGATTTAAGGCCAAGGTGCGGTCTCGTAAAGTGACCTGTTGGTTTTGAAGTTGGGCAACGTTTGTATAAAGTTTATGCGGATTATAATTCGCTTCAACCTCCAAATGCTTATTGAATGTTTTATTGTAACTATTAGTTAAGTATGCAAAACCGTTGTCGATTAGTGGCACAATTACCAAGCTGCCTGTTTTAACACCTGGCTGGAAAGGGTTTTGGTTTTCGGTGCGGTCTATCGCATACATATGCGTTTTGATCGCTTTGATGGCCTGATAGCTTCTTTCAAAATCATCGGTGTCTTTGGCTTGAAGTGCTTTGTACATATTCAACATCGAAAGTCCAGATTGTCCTAAAAGTTGGAATTGTTTAACCCACGGACGAATTTCATCCAAAAGCACAGGATTGTCGGTGCTATTTAATAAGATATAGGAAGCTTCCACCATCCCTTGAAATTCCTTCTGAACGGCATTAAAATT
>JBARDR010000810.1:0-3601 GCA_049795335.1 Gelidibacter sp.
TTTTAAAATTTACAAAAAGCTTAGGAAGGGCATCTCGATCTTCCAAATTCATTTTGACGAAAATCATACGATCGCCAAAAGAAGAACTTGTAGCATAATCCAAGGCTTGCGAGGCTTCGTTTTTAGCGATGCCCAGTTCCGCCAAACGTGCGAATTTCAGATTGACATCATAATAATCGTTGATATTATCTAAACCAATGACCTTATGCCCTAATGCCAATAGCTTTTTAGACACATGGAAACCGATAAAACCAGCGGCCCCTGTCACTAAAATCGTTTTTGGGATATGATTATTTACCGATGACATACACTTGAAATCCTATAGTTTCTAATTCCTTCTTATCCAATATCCCACGTCCGTCAAATACAAAGGCGGGCTTTTTCATGTCGTCATAAATCCTTTGCCAATCGTAAGCTTTAAATTCATCCCACTCGGTCAAAATAGCGATGGCATGCGCATCTTTACAAGCGTCATAAGGGTCCAAAACTGTAGTTAAATATTTCTTGTTATCGTCTTCAGATCGCGTGTTGAGATAATTAAGGTCACTCTGCATTTGATGTTCAGTGACTTTTGGATCATACACCGCAATATCGGCTTGCTCTTCCAGGAGTTGATCGGAGACATAAATTGCAGCAGATTCTCTTGTATCATTGGTATCTTTCTTAAAAGCCCATCCTAAAAAGGCTATTTTTTTTCCAGAAATGGTATTGTAAAGCGTTTGAATGATTTTGGCAGCGAAACGACGTTTTTGATAATCATTCATAATAATCACTTGCTCCCAATAATCGGCCACCTCATTCAATCCATAAGATTTCGCGATATAAACAAGATTTAAAATGTCTTTTTGAAAACAAGAACCTCCAAAACCGACCGATGCTTTTAAAAATTTAGGACCAATCCTACTATCTTTTCCTACGGCATTGGCGACCTCATTCACATCGGCACCGGTAACTTCGCAAAGTTCGGACATGGCATTAATTGAAGAAACGCGTTGTGCTAAAAAAGCATTGGCGGTTAATTTTGATAGTTCAGAAGACCATAAATTGGTGGACAAAATATTTTCAGCAGGTACCCAAGTTGCATAAATATCCGCTAAAGCCTGAATCGCTTCAAGCCCTTCTGTAGTTTGCTCCCCACCAATCAGCACACGATCAGGCGCCATCAAATCTTGGATAGCGGTACCTTCAGCTAAAAACTCAGGATTAGATAAAATTTGAAATTGGACGCCATTCCCTGTATTATGCAAAATGCTTTTAATCGCTTGAGCCGTTTTTACGGGTAAAGTTGATTTTTCTACGACAATTTTGTCAGATTTGGCTACTCGTGCAATTTGGCGTGCGCACAACTCAATGTATTTTAAATCGGCCGCCATGCCCTTACCTTTCCCATAAGTTTTGGTTGGGGTGTTCACTGAAATAAAAATCATATCCGCAGCTTCAATGGCCGCATCAACTTCCGTACTAAAAAACAAGTTCCGGTTTCGCGCTTCTGCAATTACAGCGTCCAAACCAGGTTCGTAAATGGGGAGTTTCTCTAAATTGTCATTATTCCATGCGGCAATACGTGCTGCATTGATATCCACCACGGTGACTTTAATATCTGGATTTTTTTGCGCGATCACTGCCATTGTAGGTCCACCTACGTAACCAGCGCCGATACAACAAATGTTTTTAATTTTCATTCTTCTAGATTAATGAGGGTTATTTTCGATAAAAAAACACGCGATCAAACGCACTTTTTTATTATAATATGTTTGTTTTTATAGCATTCTGATTCTCCAGAAACCAGTCATAAGTCATTTTTACACCGGTGTTCAAATCTATTTTGGCAATCCATCCTTGTTGATTCAGCTTTGTTATATCCATTAACTTCCGCGGGGTTCCATCAGGCTTAGAGCTATCCCAAAGTACATCCCCTTGATATCCTACAATGTTCTGAATGGATTGAGCCAGTTCTTTTATGGTCATATCGATTCCCGTGCCAACATTATATAAATGTTCAGGAAGAACGTTTTCAATAGCAAAAACAACAGCTCTAGCCATATCATCAACATGTAAAAACTCTCGCATTGGCGTCCCACTTCCCCATAGTTCGACCGACGCATTATTCATTTTTGCCTCATGAAATTTTCTGATCATCGCAGGCAACACATGAGAAGACTTCAAATCAAAATTATCATTTGGTCCGTAAAGGTTTGTGGGCATTAAACTGACGAAATCTTTATTGTACTGCTTTCTAATGGCCTCACAAGCTTTTACTCCAGCAATTTTAGCAATGGCATACCACTCATTGGTAGGCTCTAAACTATCCGTCAACAAATACTCCTCCTTTAAAGGTTGTGGAGCGAACTTCGGATAGATACAGGAACTCCCCAAAAAGATGAATTTTTTCACATCATGACTATGCGCTCCGTCAATCAAATTATTCTGGATTTGCAAATTCTCCATTAAAAACGGATAAGGGAATTCACTGTTAGCCAAAATACCTCCAACTTTTGCAGCGGCATCAATCACAACTTCTGGACGCTCACGATCAAAAAATTCGTCAACCTGAGATTGGTTACGCAAATCGAGTTCCTTACTAGTTTTACCAATTAGATTACTATACCCCAATTGATCAAGTGCCCTCCAAACGGCAGATCCTACCATCCCTCTGTGGCCAGCAATATATATTTTTGTTGTTTTATTCATTTTTATTCAAAATAATTAAGAGTTTTATGGCCTCCTTCTTTTAAATAGTGTTCTTTTTGCATGAGTTTGACATCACTTGTCATCATATCTTTTACGAGATCTTGCAAATCGAGTTGAGGCACCCAACCTAATTTATTTTTTGCCTTAGAAGCATCACCTATCAAAAGATCGACTTCTGTAGGTCTGAAATATTTAGGATCTACATTCACTACTTCCGTTCCTATGGGCAATTGAAATTCTTTATTATGACAGGCCGTCACAAATGCCTTTTCTTCAACGCCAATCCCTTTAAACTCCACATCTATTCCAACCTCAGCAAATGCCATTCTCACAAAATCCCGAACTGCTGTTGTTTTTCCGGTAGCAATTACCCAATCTTCAGGCTCGTCTGCTTGCAGAATCATCCACATCATTCGAACATAATCCTTGGCGTGTCCCCAATCTCTTTTGGCATCCAAATTCCCTAAATAAACTTTATCCTGCAATCCTAAAGCAATCCTAGAGACCGCTCTGGTGATTTTTCTGGTAACAAACGTTTCGCCTCTAATTGGGGATTCATGGTTAAATAAAATACCATTGCATGCATACATATTATAAGCCTCCCTGTAATTTACTGTAATCCAATACGCATACATTTTAGCCACAGCGTAAGGAGAACGGGGATAAAAAGGTGTAGTTTCCGACTGTGGCACCTCCTGCACTTTGCCATAAAGCTCAGAAGTAGAGGCCTGATAAATTCGCGTTTTTTTCTCCATTCCTAATAATCGGACGGCTTCCAAAATTCGTAATGTACCTAGACCATCCGTATTGCCCGTATACTCAGGAATCTCAAAGGATACACCCACATGGCTCATAGCGGCTAAATTGTAAATTTCATCAGGTTGAATGTCCTTTATCAGCCTAATAAGAT
>JBARDR010000811.1:0-1898 GCA_049795335.1 Gelidibacter sp.
TGCCAATGCTTTGACCCCTTAACACTATAGCCAAAATCATTTTCCTGACTGAAGGTTTTCATATTCAAAGCGTCACTACCATAATCAGGTTCAGTGATCATAAGGCCACCCATATTCTGGTTTTTGAGAAAGCGATTGAAAATTTCGGGCTTCACTGCGGCTTCAGCATATTTTGCAACAGGTTCTAAAAACAAGGCAATGTTAATCCCAAAAGTTAACGAAAGGGACAGCGATTCATAAGACGCCGCGGATAGAATTTCGAGACATTCTTTTACATGTCCGCCACGTCCGCCGTATTCCGAAGGAATAGCCACAGATAAGGGCTTTTTGAACATTATTTTATTCAAGACTTCAGCAGGTAGACCACGTTCCAAACTTAATTGATTGATGTTATTTTCCTTATGAAATAAATCGTGTAGCGTGGTTT
The DNA here is from genome assembly GCA_049795335.1 of Gelidibacter sp. GTDB lineage: Bacteria > Bacteroidota > Bacteroidia > Flavobacteriales > Flavobacteriaceae > Gelidibacter. Next base: position 428 of record JBARDR010000811.1, read on the forward strand.
CGAAATCTTTTATGAATTCGGAAAATTTGGTTTTTGTTTCCATGAAAATAAAGGTTAAAGGAGAACTTTTTGCAACAATTTTAAATTCCTGGATTAAACTTAAAAAGAAATTTAACGATAATAACCGCAAGGGACGCTCTTTTTTCGGGTTCAAAACTGACATTAAATGGTCGAATCTCCATTAACAAAAGTATTAAATATTAATTGGAACGGGTTTGAATAATTCGCTAATCTGCACCATTGGCGACATCATTTTCAAAAACCGTAAAACAGACCAACTGCACTTAATCATATATTATATTACACCACTCAAAGTCAAAACTATAGCTCCTTTTTAAAAAACACCATTCTTAATCCATCATAGGTAGGAAAGCTCAATACTTTGAGCTTATAAATAAACTAAACGCCCATCAAAATTTAAAAAACAAAAAATCCTCTATAAAAAAGGATTTTCCACAAGGTTAAATGCATGGTGTTGTCTATCAATTATTTAGGATCTTTAAAGGTTTCATACATACTTCCAAAATTAGATTGGATAAACAGGTCGAACGGAATTTCCTCTTGCTTGATAAAACCTCTATTTTTCAATATCCCTTCGGAAACTAAATCTACAACTGCTGCTATACTGCAGGCCGTTGTCCAACTGATGGCGCGCCAATCTTTATTGTTCAAAGTAATTTTACGATAGGATTCACTAAATTCTTTTCGTCTTAATTGTCCATCCATAACACCTTCAACGGCAGCGTGCACTAATACGATATCTTCATCGACTATTGGTAAAGCATTGCTCAGAATTTTTTGTGCCAGTTTCCGATCATCCTTTAAAAGAAGATCATATAGCAACAATTTCATGCCGTCTCTATGTCCTGGATATCTGATGGTTTTGTAATTTAACGTATCCACTTTCCCTTCTAAACTCTCGCACATGGTTCCCAATCCGCCCGAGGTTAAAAAGGCTTCGTACTGACGTCCATTAATATTGATCAACTCAACATCGTCCAATGAACTGCGCATTTTTCGCTCTCCATTGTGGATCACTTCAGAGTCGTTTATATACTCATTGATAACGCCTTCCGCACTCCAAGTAAAACTGTAACCTAACTGGCCCATGGGATGCAATGGCAAGGCACCTACCCTTAATTTCACCATGCGAATTTCAGAAAACTGACTGTAAAGACCAGCTCCTAAAATTCCGATAAAACCTGGAGCCAGACCACATTGCGGCGCTAAGACGGAGGTGCTGTTTTTGGCCATTTTTTGAATAGCATTTAAGGTTGGTACATCTTCGGTCAAATCGAAATAATGAACACCCATGTCCACCGCTATTTCAGCAATTTTTATATTAAGAAAATAAGGTAAGCAAGAAACTATGGCATCCTTATTTTTCAAAAACTCACGAATAATTTTTTCATTGGAAACATCTCCTTTTGAAATATTAAAAGGAAATTCATCTTTAACATCAAATTGATCC
>JBARDR010000812.1:0-2092 GCA_049795335.1 Gelidibacter sp.
GGGCTCATTTTAAAATAAATTGGCTTTTGAACAGAAATATGAAAAGAAAGCCAATTCATTTTAAAACGGAAAAAACTATATATTTGGATTAACAAACAGTTCTAAACTGGGGTAGCCTACACCACCATCTTATAAACAGTTGCGTAACGAATTTCAGCCGTTCGTTACTCTCGGCACACGTATGGACCGTTGCGTGTGAAAGCCCGAACCATTCCAAGTACAAATCTACGTGAAAATTCCGCAGGAATTTTCCAGATGAGCACAGACCCAGCAATGGTTTATACATGGTGTTATTGTGCAACGTTTTTTATTTCTATTTCTATTAATTTGGCAATTTCAATTAGTTGGTTTGAGTCTTGTAAATTTATTGAATTTTCAAATTTCAATAAAATAGTTGAGTTTATTATTTCCAGATAAAATTCTTTAAATTCTGAAATTTTATTAGTTAAATTCTGCGTAATTATCTTTTCTAATAATTCTGGTTTCGCTTTGGATTCCAGCATATATTTTTTATTAAAACTATTTCTATTTGTCAATTTGACATCAAAATTTAAAAAGATGTTGGCAATTTTTTCACGCACATAGGCTGGTCTTATAATTAAGTCGGGTAAATCAAATTCCATTTTCATTAGAATAGCATTGTGTCGATTTACTACGTCTGTCGTTATAGCAGATTCGCCAGCGGTTCCGACAATTTCAATTTCATATGAGTTTTTAAGAGATAATAGGTAAGTTTCATTTCCGAATTCGAGCATTTTCCAAGTATTAATATTTTTGAAAAATTTGCCTTTTCGCAATATTGAAAACTCACTTAAATCAAATGATAAACTTCTATTTAATTCAAGATTATTTTCTTTCTTTAAAATGCGAAATATTTTTTTGGATTTTTCTACTTCCTCAATTCTCATTTTTTGTCATAATGTTGCACAACGGTCCCGCGCTAGGAGAAGTTGCTGGTGAAAGCGAACTGAGTTCTCTCGGCAAGATAGAGTTTTTTCGTGAGGAAAAACTAGAGGCAACTTACTCAGCCAGCAATTTTTCTTAGCGTGTGTTGGCGGCAGTTTATGAATTTGTTCTATACTTATTATACATACTATCATCGAATACTTTTCCCTGATATTTGTCAACCAATATTTTAATATCTTTTATTTTCTCTAGATTTTTAAAAAAGAAATCCCGTTTGTTTGCAAGATTTAGAAAATCTGCTGTTTCTATTCCTAAAAATGCGCAGTAAGATAAACAATCGCTTAAAAGCCTTAAATAATGTCCATTATGAGCCTTTTCATATTCTTCAGGAGTTCTGCTTTCTCTTTCTTTGATTATTTGTAAACCAGTTTCGTCACCGTGCATAACGTGACTACTTAATCTATATCAATGAGTTAACGTGATAATAATTTCTAATGGTTTTCCGTGATAAGCATTTGAAATAGAATTAACCATTTCTGTGAAAGACCATTTTTGTTCAACTTTTTGTCTTTCCGCTTTTGTCCATTTTCCACGTAGTTCGGTTTCAAGTTCTTCGGGAAGAATAAGCGGCAAATAGGCAACTCTATGAATTTCACTATTTCCAAAGTGTTTCAAATTTTTTTTAGCTTGTTCGGAAAGTTTCAGTGAATTTATTTCAGCTAATGAATTCCAATATTCATCAATTCTGTTTAGTTGTTCGTCAGCTTCAGCACTTGTTATAAAAACGTACTTGACAAAAGTTTCTAGAGCTGATCTTAAAATTATTTCGGCATCCCAAATTCTTTCATCTATTGCTAAAGTCATAACCGTTTCCAATCTTGTGAGGATAAATTCAACAAGAGGAAATATTTTTTTCATTTGCTCATAATTGTCTCGAATGATAGCGATCAATTCTAAGTTGTTTAGGTTTATAACTTCAAAATATTTCTGCGTTATTAACTCTTTATCTTCGATCCAATTCATGATATTAGTGTAATGTCGATGTAAATTGCCGCCAACGTTTTGCAGCTTGGCGAAGTGGCGGAATTCGAAGCACAAATGTTCAGTTTCATAAAAAAGTTTAATCGAAGAACTACCGTTGAATTTAGCACTAAACCCGCCATTTTGCCAAACTGCTGTTATGCGT
>JBARDR010000813.1:0-1796 GCA_049795335.1 Gelidibacter sp.
CATCTAAGAGTAGTGGAACATGGGTAAGGTTTTGTCCGATGTCTACGATGATGTCATCCTTTTGAAAATGTTTGATCACGCCATAAGTCGAAATGTTTTTGATAATAAAGTCATCAAAAAAGTGGGCGAATTGAGATAATAAAGCTTCTTGTATCATAGAACAAAAATAAACATTTTAAAATTTGAAATAAAAGTTTGGTAGTCATTTAATAAAAGTGTTATATTTGCACCCACTTAAAAAGGCCTCGTGGCGCAACTGAATAGCGCACTTGATTACGGCTCAAGAGGTTACTGGTTTGAATCCAGTCGAGGTCACTAAGCGCTATTAAGAATAGCACCAAAACCATGCAAACACTATGTTTAGCATGGTTTTTCTGTTTTTAGTCGAACATTTAATTTGATATCAATTCAATTAAAATGTCTGCTATTCGGTTACCACATATTCAAAGTGTCTGCTCAGCAGACACTTTGAATAAAAACAGGATATTGAATGAGTATGGTTGATTTGACTTTCGTCCTATGAATGTTTAATCTTAAAGACGACAACCATGCGCACAAAACAAACTTTCTCGACACTCTTTTGGATACAAACCACTAGAGCAATTAATAATGAAGCATTAATCTACATCAGAATTACAGTTGATGGAAAAAGAGTAAATCTTAGCTTAAAAAGGAGAATGCCAATAGATTTGTGGGATTCTTCAAAAAAGAAAGCTAAAGGAACTTCGGCGTTGTCACGGCAAATTAATTTTTATCTCGAAGAAGTCAATTCCCAAATCTTCCAAATCTACCAGGACCTCAAATATAAAGGCGAGCTCATTACAGCTGAACTTGTGAAAGCCCACTACACCGGAGGAACAGACGACCAGGGGAAATCCCTAATGGACATTATAAAGTACCATAATGCCAAAACAGCCAATACGTTGGCGCCTGGTTCCATTCGCAACTTCGGAGTTACGGAATCCTATGTTCAGAAGTTTTTAAAGAAACATCGGAAAACCTCCGATGTCTATTTAAAACAACTCAACTTCGAGTTTCTGACTGATTTTCAAGGCTATCTATCTAATCTGTACCCTGCAGGTCATCCCAAAGCACTAAGCCCTAACACGGTGATGAAGCACATTCAAAGATTCCGAAAAATAGTAACACTTGCATACAATCTTGAATGGATGAAAGATGATCTCTTCCGTAGATTGAAATGGTCATTTAATAAAGTGGACCCCGAGTTCTTGTCTAATAGCGAACTTTCTAAACTCGCAGTCCATCAGTTCCAGATTGATCGTTTAGACCGTGTGCGGAATCTTTTTGTTTTTAGTTGCTACACGGGTATTTCGTTTGTAGATATTAAGAATTTGACAAATAAGAATGTTTGGATTGGTGGCGATGAGGGCAATAGATGGATAGCTACTGGAAGGCGAAAAACAAATACTAAAATCACTTGAATGTTGGTTTTCCTGAAGATGCTTCAAGAAAAAAAGCAAGAAACGCAGGGCAATTATTCCACCCCAAATCGAAACTCAGTGAGGTAACCGGAAAGCTGCTTACAAATACACATGACATCATGTAAACTCAAAAGTTCGCCCCGCTAGAAATAGCTGATTCAATTGATGGTAGAAGTATTTCTAGCATTTAAACTTTAAGGACAGATTAGAGATTTTAGATTAATCGCCTTGAAATTTGCAATTTCACTAACTATCGATTCGACATATAACGAAACCTTAATGATGCTAATCTCATTTAAAACAACACTTTCGTAACGATTTGAAATTTCTTAAAGTTATTATTTATGAAAATAT
>JBARDR010000814.1:0-2125 GCA_049795335.1 Gelidibacter sp.
TAACAACACAACGCCCAATAGCTTAAGTTCCATTGAAAAAAAACTCAATAAACTTCGTATCCAATTCAAGGCAAATAATGCCATACACCTAGTGGCTATTGTAAAAGATTTGGGACTTATCTAAAAAAAGACATATTATGGAAACCCGTAAAATACAATGAGGGATACACGCTATTTTTATCAAAATTTCAATGGATTATTTATATTATTAGGGAGAACTGAAAGGCACGCATTAAAGCGTGCCTTGTTTTTTTTTAAATCCCTTATGGGTTTCCGTAAGGTTTTGCTTATCAAGAGGTGTAAGTTTGGAATATTAATCTTAAAATTAAAATTATGTCAAAAGCACCTATCGGAACAACGGCAAGCACAGGGCAAAAATGTCCTGAATCTGGAGTATGGAAAGTTGTAGGATCACCCTCAACAACAGCTCCAATATCCAAAGGAAATATAATGCCCCCTTATGGAGGAAAAGCGGTCACTTGGAAGTTAACCCAATACGCCTAAATAAGTCCCCGATATCAAATCTGAAACCTTACGGATTCCCGTAAGGTTTTGTATTTTAATAGGTTTAGGTTTGATATATTAATCTAAAAAAATAAAATTTTGCCAGTAAAAAATGTAGAAACAGGAGAAGTCCATATGGGAAATAAAGGCGGCAAAACAGGTTGCGGTTTTGACACCTCGGTAAATCCAAGTCATTGGATCAATTCGACCGCAATGATTAACTGTAGTAAAAATGGATGCAAAAATTAAGAGTAACGGCAAAAAAACCTATGTAGACCGCTCTTAATGTCGATGCTAAGGCTTTATAATGACATTTATTTTTTAAAACATGACCCTATGAAAACTGTACTATCTATGGTATTATTTGCCTTAGCCATTTCCGCCTCATTTTCCCAATCTGACACCAAAAACCTCATAGCTTCCTGTTGTACAGAAGGTGGTAGATGTAAGGGCTCTACCTATTGTTCGGCATGCAAAAACTGCTTGGGCTGCAAACATTGTACAAAAAATGGAGGGAGCTGTGGGGTCTGCGCCACGGACAGAAAAAATACCAACACCTCAAACAATAAGAGTTCAATATATTATAATAGCTCCTTAACAAGAATTTCAGTCACCACAACCTATATTAAAGGAGAATCCCTGTTCGGAAATGCTCCAACTTTAAATTTAAGGGAAGGACCAGCGTCCAACTTTAAAATTCTAGAAAAGCTTACCCCAAAATCTACCTTAATACATATAGAAACAGAGGGCTCATGGATGAAAATGATAGTTCAAGAATCATAGATCACTGGATATGTTTATGTCAAATATATTAAGTTACAGGAATTGCTATGGGATTTAGATTTCAAAAACGTATTAATTTAGGAAAAGGTTTCGGGGTTAATGTCAGTAAGTCCGGGATAACCCCCACCTACCGCGGCAAGAGAGGCTCGGTAAGCACCAAAGGATATTCTGTACGCACAGGTCTTTCAGGAGTAACCTATCGAAAAACATATTCTAAAGCGTCCAAAGGAGGGTGCTTGGTAATACTTGGAGGTGCAATACTTTTAAGTTACGTCCTGATACTAAATTAACACCATGGGATATAGAAGAGGATATTACAAAAAAGACGGAACGTATGTTCAAGGGCACTATACAAAGTCTAAAAGCAAATCCTATTCCAACAAAAAATAAAAGGGATGCTCGAGTACCCTTTTAATCTTTTTCACCTTAGGTTTCACAATTTATTTAATCAACCAATTATGATATCAACCGAATTAAAAAGTCATTTTCTAAGATTATATCAAATGGCATTCTCAGATGACAACTTTGATGTTTTAGAAATGCAAATGCTCTATAAGTTCGCAGAAGAAAGGGGAGTTTCCAAGAATCAATTGGATGCTGTTTTATTAAATCCCTCACATCATGGCCATATCCCTGAATCACTTGAAGAAAAAATAGAATATTTATACGATTTGTCATTAATGATTTGGGCAGATGACAAAGTTACTGAGGATGAAAGAAACACTTTGAAAAAATATTGTGTGAAGTTTGGATTTATCCATGATAACATTGAAGAATTGTCTCAATTTTTACTTGAGCATGCCAAAAACAACCTTCCAAAAGAGAATCTGTTAAAACT
>JBARDR010000815.1:0-9252 GCA_049795335.1 Gelidibacter sp.
TTTGTTTTACCTTTATTCATTAAGATATGAATTTCAGAAAGATGAGAATCGATGTAGCATTTTAGTACTTATTCAACTGATTTATAGCTCATTTAAAAAAAGGTTCGTCTTAATAAAAAAGCACCTTAAAAATTTGATTTTATCCAAATACCGCTTCACATTTAAAAGAAGTTTTAACTAAATTCAACAGCTCATAATGACTAAAAACAGCGTCAAAATATTTTTGAGAATTGCCATTTCACTCGGATTTTTATCTGCGGTGGCCGACCGATTTGGACTGTGGAGCAAAGAAGTTTCGGCATGGGGAAATTGGGATAATTTTGTACAATACACCGAAGTCATAAATCCTTGGTTTCCGATCACTCTAGTGCCGACCCTTGCAATTATTGCCACAGCAGCCGAAATTCTGTTTGCCCTATGTCTCCTGATTGGTTTTAAAACAGAGCTGTTTGCAAAATTGAGTGGACTACTTTTACTGATTTTCGCATTGTCCATGACCTTTTCAATCGGAATAAAAGGCGCATTTGATTATTCCGTTTTTATTGCATCAGCCGGCGCTTTTGCATTAAGCACAATGAAACAAAAATATTGGGAAGTAGATCAACTCATTCGTAAATAATTTCGAACATTACGTCCTTTTACGGTGAATGATTACCGTCAATAGATCTTATACATACACTAGCACTAACCAAAATTTACGATTATGGAAAATAGAATAAATTTATCTGAAGTCGACCCTAAAGCTTACGAGGCCATGATTGGCTTGGAGAAATACTTATATCAAAGCGATTTGGATAAAATGCTTTATGAACTCATTAAAACAAGAGCGTCACAGATTAACGGATGTGCCTTTTGCATTAATATGCATACCCGCGATGCCATAGCCCACGGCGAAACTGCACAACGACTATTTTTATTGGATGCCTGGAAGGAAACAGACCTTTTCACTGAAAAAGAACAGGCAGTTTTGGCGCTTACTGAAGCCATGACATTAATTACAAATGGTCATGTGCCAGATGAGGTTTATGAAAACGCCGCTCATCATTTAACCGAAAAAGAGTTGGGAGCTGCAATCATGGCCGTCGTTACAATAAACGGTTGGAATAGAATCGCCATCACCACAAGAACACCTTTAGATTAAAGTAAACTGCAGTTACCTTAACACCAAGAAATGATTTCGGTTACAATTGCGATTTTCTCGTCCGGCTTAAACCCTAATTCGATTAAAGCATTGCTAATAAAGGCAATTTGATCGCAGTATTTTTGCGTACTTAACACTACCCACTGCCCTTCGATTTTTGTATTAAACGCCATTTCTTGAGGCGTATGCTTTAATTGATATTCGGGAAATCGAATAATCGCGTTAATTTTTTTTCGGCATAATAACGAAAGGTTTTGGGGTTAGCTATAAGTTTTGAAAGGCGAATTATAGGTTTTTATGGTGGTATTATTTACCTTAATTTCTTTAAAAACCTCACGTTCTTGTACATGCCTGTGATGTGCAACTTCTTCAAGTTCTAAAATTGGAGACAAACAATTATCGTAATCCTTGCTTAAATTTGACCATTCATCTCTTGTTTTGGTTTTAAAAAGCAATTCCAAATCTTTTTTGGGAAAGATGCCATTGATCAGTTCTTTTTCAGATTTTGCTATCCATTCTGGTTTTTCAACCATTTCGCAGAAGTCATTCCAAAATTTAAGTTCTAAAGCGCCTAAAGCGATCCATTTCCCATCCAGACATTCATAAACATTATAATTGACCAACATGCCGCTTAGAATCGGTGTTTGTTTATACGATGCTCTGCCTTGCGACATACTATCGGCAATGGCGTTTATAGGAAGAGTGGCATCGAGCAAACTCAAATCGATATACTGTGGTTTTTGCTGTATTTTTTGAGCCAACAAACCTGAAGTACATGCCGAAAGCAACATATAAGAACCTCCTGCAATATCGGCAATTTGAAAACCAGGGATCACGGGTTTCCCATTTTCATCTCGGTTCAAATCCAATAGCCCTGAAGTCGCTAAATAATTAATATCGTGACCTGCTTTTAAATGCAATTCTCCGTTTTGCCCATAACCTGTGACGGAAACATAAACTATATTGGGATTTATCTTTTTGACAGTTTGAAAATCCAAATTAAAACTCGCCATGGCTCCTGGACGAAACTGCTCGATTAATACATCTGCCGTGGCTATTAAATCGAGTGTTTTTTGATAACCTTCTTCTGTTTCATAATCCAGAATAAGTTGTTCTTTAGAATGGTTCAATATTTGAAACATGACTGAACTATCCTCTATTTTAGGATCATAAAATCGCGTATAATCCAGACGTTTGGGGCTTTCTATTTTGATGACATGCGCGCCCAATTGACTCAAAAAATGAGTACCTAAAGGCCCTGGAAGCAAGCGCGTAAAATCAATAATGGTAATGCCTTGTAATGGTTTGGATTCTTGCATTAATATTGTGGTTTTTTTGACACTCCCGAATCGTCGGGATCACGAATTTTCACAAATTCATTCATTCCCTGAAAATAAGGGCGCAAATCAGTTACTATCGATTTCACTAATGTAACGGACTTTCAGTCTGCTTATAAACTAACCCTCTTTAGTTGTAGTCCATTTTTGTTTAGTCCTTCTTGCGTATGGATTTCATTTGAGCAAACAACTCTTTGAATAGACCTCTGGCCACTACTAATTTCATGATTTCATTGGTTCCCGCATAAATCCGCGCGACACGATTATCTGCATACATGCGTGCGATGGGATATTCCCACATATAGCCATAACCGCCGAATAATTGCAAACATTCATCCACGACTTTACTGTGCATATCGGTTGCGGAAAACTTGGCCATTGAAGCACTTTCTGGGGAGAGTTTATGCTGTGCTAAATCTTCTGTACAGCGGTCCACAAAAGCTTGATGAATTTGTAATTGCGCTGCAGCTTCGGCCAATTTAAACTGGGTGTTTTGAAACCCAGCGATCGGCTGTTTAAAAGCCGTTCTGGTTGAGGTGTATGCGATTGTATCTTCTATGGAACCTTCAGCACCGCCAATCGCAGCCAAGGCTACAGACAAACGCTCGCGCGCCAATTCAGTCATCATGATCACAAATCCTTCGCCTGCTTTGCCTAATAAGTTTTCCTTTGGAACTTTTACATTATCAAAAAACAGCTCACAGGTATCTTGCGATTTCATGCCTATTTTTTTGAAAGGAACCCCTTTTTCGAACCCGTCCCATTTGCTTTCTATAATTAACAAAGAAACACCTTCATCTGGAGTACCTGAATTTGTTTTTACCGCCACTATGGACATATCAGACAAGTACCCGTTGGTTATAAATGTTTTTTGTCCGTTTACCACATAATGATCGCCATTATCAATCGCAGTCGTGCGGATGGCCTGCAAATCTGATCCGCAATTCGGCTCGGTCATTCCAATGGCTGTGATCATTTCGCCTGTTGCCATAAGTGGTAAGTAGTGCTCTTTTTGAGCCTCGGTACCATATTTCAAAATATAGGGCGCCACGATGTCAGAGTGCAATGAAAAACCAGGTCCACTAATTCCTTTTTTAGCTAACTCTTCAATAAATAAAGCGCTAAAGCTAAAATCTAATCCTGAGCCTCCGTAAGCTTCTGGCATATCCATACACAGCAAACCTAGGTCGCCTGCGCGTTTCCATATGTCCCGACTGACCATACCTTGCTTTTCCCAAGTTTCCATTTGAGGCAAGATTTCGTTTTTAATGAAATCCTGAATCATTCCGCGCATCATTTGATGTTCTTCTGATGCATATATTTTTCGTTCTAATAATACGTTTTGTAACATGGCTACCTTATTTTGCTATTGCTATTATTTAGTTTTCATAGAATACACGCCCAGTTCCCGCATTCTGAATTCGCTGTAAAAGTGTTTCTGGCAATTGGAAGCGGTCGCCGTGCTTTTCCGTTAAAAAAGCCGCATAATCTTTAAATTCTTGAGCCCCTATATAATCGATATAGGATATCACGCCTCCTGTGTAAATTGGAAATCCAAGACCTAAAATGGATCCTACATCGGCGTCTTTAGGTTCTTTTAACACGCCACAATCCAAACATTTATAGGAATCAATCACCATGGCAAATAACAAACGTCTGCCTATTTCTTCTTCGTCATAGTCTGTTTGAACGGGATAAATAGCGCTCCACTCTTTCCAGAGGTGTTTTTTTTCTCCTTTCGGATAGTCGTAAAATCCTTTGCCTTCTTTTTTGCCTGTTCTTTGATGCTTGGTAACTATCCTCGTTAATGTTTTTTCCAATTCTTTTTCAAAATCTGACAGATTAGGATCTTCTCCCATAATATCCAACATGAGTTTTAGATTGACCTCATCGGAAATTGCCAAAGGCCCGACGGGCATACCTATCTTCTTCGCTACATTTTCAATAACTGCAGGTGGAATGCCTTCCGTGAACATGGCGACGCCTTCGTTGACAAACTTCCCGAACACGCGGGAGGTGAAAAATCCGCGGCCATCGTTAACCACAATCGGCACTTTACGTATTTTGATCACATAATCTATCGCTGCGGCCAAGGTTTCATCTGAAGTTTCTTTACCTAAAATTACTTCTACCAAATTCATTTTATCTACCGGAGAAAAGAAATGTAAGCCTATAAATTTATCCGATCGCGACGACGCTTTTGCCAACCTAGAAATAGGAATTATTGACGTATTGCTGGCATAAACAACTTCGGGTTCTATAACGGCTTCTGTTTCTTTTGTCACGGTGTTCTTTAACTGTTCCTTTTCAAAAACAGCTTCGATAATTAAGTCACAATCTTTTAAATCGTTAACACTATCCGAAGGAATAATATGATCTAAAATTACTGCTGATTCATCTTGAGTTGATTTGCCGTTCTCTATTTTTTGCTGTTCAAGATTTGTTGCATAAGCTTTCCCTCTTTCTGCGCTTTCTAGAGAGACATCTTTCAGCACCACATCTAATCCTGCTTTAGCTGAAACATAGGCAATCCCGGCGCCCATCATTCCAGCACCTAAAACGCCTACTTTTTTAAAAGTGGTTTGTTCAAAACCTTTGGGTTTCGCTTTTCCTTTGGCAGCATCACCAATAAAAATGAAGGTGGCTCTGATAATATTTTTAGTTTCTTTACTAAATAAGGTAGCTACAAAATAACGCGCTTCAACTTCCAATGCATGATCTATTCCCGTTGTACTTCCATGATATATAGCACTCAACACGTTTTTAATATGAGGCATATTGCCATGCGTTGTTTTATACGCCATGGCGTGGGAAACGGAATAAAACTCAGTAAATCCAGAAACCTGTCCGATACCATTTGGAGTTCCAGGAACCACAAAACGTTTATCGTCCCAAGGCTGTTGTACTTCTGGATTTTTTAATATCCATGCTTTTGCTAAGGCATTAATATCGTCTTCCGGACTACAGATTTGATCGACTAATTTATCTTTTAAAGCCTGTACTGGCGTTAGTTTTCTAGATTGGGTAATATATTCTATCGCTTTTCGAGGGCCTAATAGTCGCAAAAAACGTTGCGTCCCACCTGCACCAGGAAATAAACCTACAGAGCATTCTACCAACCCCATGACGTTTTTAGGATGATCAGTCATAATTCTGTAATTACAAGCCAGCGCAATTTCTACCCCACCACCCAATGCCAATCCGTTCATGGCAGCCACAACAGGCTTGGAAGAACGTTCCAATCGACGCATGGCATGATGTGTTTGCATGAGCATTTCGAAAGCGTCTTCTTTAGATTTATCAAAATTTAAAAACCACTTCAAATCGCATCCAGAAATAAAATCCTGTTTTGCCGAATTGATCACGATTCCTTTTACAGTGTCATCATTTATCGCTTTATCTGTGGCTGTGAAGAATTCAAAAAGCGTTGCTTCGTTCATGATATTTACTGGAGAATTGGCCACATTCCAAGTAATATAAGCAATGCCATCCGTATCTATTGAATATTTTATATGTTGCATTTTGTCTTTTTTAAGCCATTACACACGTTCGATTATTGTAGCGATTCCCATGCCTCCACCCACGCAGAGTGTGGCTAAAGCGGTGCTTTTATCTTGCCGCTCCAATTCATCCAAAGCAGTTCCTAGAATCATGCATCCGGTAGCCCCTAAAGGATGCCCCAGGGCAATAGCACCGCCGTTGACGTTGACAATGGAATGGTCTATATTCATATTTTCCATCAGGCGCAACGGCACAACAGCAAAAGCCTCGTTGACCTCCCATAAATCAATATCAGAAGCTTTCATTCCGGCTTTGTGTAATGCTTTTTTAGTAGCTGGCGTTGGCCCTTCGAGCATAATTAAAGGTTCTGAACCAATAATACTGCCCATTTTTATTTTTGCTCTTGGTGTCAATCCTAATTTCTGTCCAATTTCTTTGGTGCCAATGAGCATTAATGCAGCGCCATCAACAAGGCCAGAGGAATTACCAGCGTGATGGATATGGTTAATTTGCTCGATTTCTAAATAGGTATCTACAGCAGTTTGATCGAACAACAGGTGTCCCATCATTTCAAAAGCAGGATTCAATTTGCCCAAACCTTCTAAGGTGGTGTTCGAACGAATATGTTCATCTATGGCCAAGATTTCTAAGCCATTGATATCCATAACTGGAATGATCGATTTTTGGAATGCATTTTTCGCCCAAGCCGCGGTGGCTCTTTTTTGCGATTCTAAAGCAAAACGATCCACATCGTTTCGTGAATACCCATATTTTGTGGCGATTAGATCTGCCGAAATACCTTGTGGCACAAACTTTCCAAATGCGGCATCGGGTTCCATAACCCAAGCCGAACCATCAATTCCCATAGGCACTCTCGACATCGACTCTACACCGCCTGCGATAATGAGATCAGACCAACCAGATCTTACACGCGCCGCGGCCTGATTGACCGCCTCTAATCCTGAGGCACAATATCTATTTAATGAAACTGCGGCCAAATGATCGCCGTAATTCGCAACCTGAGCTGCTACTTTAGCAATATTCCCACCTTGTTCGCCCGCTTGCGTAACACAACCTAACATGAGGTCTTCTACATATGAGGTGTCTAAATTATTACGCTTTTTTAAGGCCGAAAGCAAAGTCGTTACTAATTGCACCGGACTGACTTGAGATAAACTTCCTGTGTTTTTCCCGATGCCCCGAGGTGTTCTTACAGAATCATAAATATATGCATCCATTGAATTAAATTATAAAGAGGTTACTAGGCGGTAACATGAATGCTAAAAAAATATGTGACCACATGGTAACGAATTTATGATAAAGATTTATATTTGTCAAATAAAATACTATAAATCTTCAAAATTGACATAAAAGTTATAGTATATAAATCACTACTAATCTACATGTTAATCTAAAAAAACTGGTATGGCAACGACCTATTTAGAAGAGAATACCAATTTTGATTTTTCATCTGTGGCTATTCAAAATATAATTGCAACGATTGATGACGGTAATTCTTCTCCTCTAGATTTTGCGCTCAAAGCCTATTACCATATTCGAGATACTTGGCCCTATAATCCCTATCGCTTCAGTTTAATCGAAAACGACTGGAAAGCATCTGAAATTAGCACAAACAAATCAGGACACTGTTTGGACAAAGCCATTTTACTCATCAGTGTTTTACGCGGAAGAAACATCCCAGCACGATTAGGCTTAGCAAAAGTTAAAAATCATATTGCCGTTGAGGAAATTGTCGAAAAATTCGGCAATGATGTTCTCGTGCCACATGGTTATGTGGAGCTGTTTTTAAACGACAATTGGGTTAAGGCAACTCCGGCCTTCAATAAAACATTATGTGAAAAACTCAATGTTGCTCCCCTGGATTTTGATGGAATCAACGATTCCCTATTCCAAGCATATGACATGTCGGGCAACTTCGAATTCATGGAATATTTAGAAGACTATGGCACTTTTGACCACGTCCCACTATCCTATATGTTCAATTTGATGAAGGACGCTTATCCGCCATTACAAACCGGTCATTTTAAATTAGGAATGGTCTTAAACCTCAATGACATAACATGAAGAAAGATAGAGCTGCCACCGAAGAGAAAATTTACGAGAGTTTTTTAAGCCTTTTAGAGGAAAATGGACCTCAAGCCGTTGGCATTAATGCTATTGCTAAAAAAGCTGGGGTTTCAAAGGAGCTGATTTACCGATACTATGGAGGCTTACAAGGTTTGCTTCTTCAACTTGCCAAAAAAGGCGATTTTTTTAAATCGATGCTTGCGTTGCAGGATCGCGATTTAGAAACAGTTGACGATCTTAAAGAATTTGCCAAAGCAGGAACTAAAGAGCTTCGTGAAAATAAACTGACTCAAGAAATTTTGCGTTGGCAATTACTTGAAAACAATGAAGCTACTCACAATTTATTCAAATACAGCAATAAAGAAATCGGCAAAATATTCGCCATTTCTGATAAAGACAGTTCTCTTAACCACGCCTTTCAACTGATGATTGGTGGTTACGTTTATTTTACCCTGCTGTCTAAATTCAATAAAAAGTTTATCACTACCGATTTAACCTCTCCAGAGTCTTGGGACAATTTCGATAAAGCCATCGAAAAAACGATTGATTTGTTTAATAAGCAAACCAGCAAAAAGTAAAAGATATTTTGATCCTAATTCGTTTGGAAAATTTATTATCAAACACGTTTCAATAATTACATTCTCTATTTATCCCTATTTTTGCATTCATAAATCCCACAGATGAAAACCCCCGCGACGATTGCCATCAAATTAAATAAAACCGCTGAACGAGCAGTGAAACAAGGACATCCTTGGGTTTTTGAACAAAGCATCGAGAAAGCACCAGAAACCAATGCGTTGGCCGGGACTTTATGCGTCATCTTTGATCAACGGACGAATAAACCTTTCGCATTTGGATTGTGGGATCCTGAAGAAATCATTCGTATAAAAATTATCTTTAGAGGTGGTCGCCTGCAATTGAATACCGCGTTTTGGAAATCTCAACTTAAAGCAGAGTTTTCTAAAAGAGAGCTTTTAATTCATAATGCCGTTACGGGCTATAGAGGAATTCATGGCGAGAACGATGATTTCCCTGGTTTAATTTTAGATGTATATGCTAAAATTGGAGTATTGAAAATCTATTCAGACATCTGGAAACCCTATTTAGAAGTGTTGATTTCCGAAATTAAAGACCAATATCATCTAGACTCCATAGTTATAAGATTCAGCCGAAAAATAGCACAAA
>JBARDR010000816.1:0-4750 GCA_049795335.1 Gelidibacter sp.
CAAATAAGCTGCCGAATAATCTTTTAAAGCTTTAATTATAAGCTAGATTATCATATAAAAGCCTTTATTTTAAACCTCACTAGTGCTGAATGAGCTCACTCCAAAATACAATCTTTGGAAAGTGCATTCAGCATTTCTATTTACAGCTAAAGCTTAGCCAACATTTGCTTTATAATTTATTTGTTTTTTATTAATGTAATGTGCTCAATTATTTTGTAGTTTTAAAGAACATATAAAACCAACCCATGAACATATTTCATCTCAGTGCTGAATGCTATCCTATTGCCAAAGTTGGCGGATTGGGCGATGTAGTGGGAGCACTTCCAAAATATCAGAATCAATTGGGCCAGAACAGCAGCGTCATCCTGCCTTTTTATAACAATAATTTTACAAATTCAAATACCTTCAATAAAGTCTTTAGCGGACGCTTTAATTTAGGCCGAAGTTTTGACTTTGATGTTCTCACGCTTACCGACAATACCTTGGGCTATGATCTTTATTTGGTTCATATTCCAGGATTACTTTACACGGATTACATCTATTCTTCCAACGATACGGAGCGCTTTTTAGGCTTTCAAATCGCCGCGTTGGATTGGTTGGTGCAATTAAAGCAAAAGCCAGATATAGTGCATTGTCATGACCATCATACGGGGTTGATTCCTTTTATGATGTCGCAATCCTATGCCTATCATAAATTGAAAATGACGCCATCGGTATTTACGATCCATAACGGACAATATCAAGGTTGGTTCAGCCAAAATAAAATACACCTCATTCCGCCCTTTGACTTCTCTAAAGCCGGATTACTAGATTGGAAACATCAAATCAATCCAATGGCTTCGGCCTTAAAATGTGCTTGGAAAGTAACTACAGTATCTCCCAATTATATGGAGGAGCTCAAATACGAGGCCAATGGATTGGAAGATTTACTGCGTTATGAAAGTGACAAATGTGTAGGGATTTTGAATGGTATTGATGACAAGGTTTGGAATCCCGCTACGGATGATAGTTTAATTCAAAATTATACTTTAAAAACCGTAACCTCTGGTAAAAAAGCCAACAAAGAATGGCTTTGTAAAGAGTTTAATCTCAACCCTGAACTTCCGTTATTTGCATTTATTGGACGTTTGGTAGGGGAGAAAGGCGCTGATTTACTACCTGATATTTTCAATAATTCACTGGTCCATAAAAACCTTTCCATTTTTATGTTGGGCTCAGGAGACCCAGTGGTCGAACATGAATTAGATGAACTTAAATTCCGTTATCCCGGCCTCTACAATACATATATTGGCTACAATGAGCGTTTGGCACATATTGTTTACGCTGCCGCAGATTTTCTAGTGATGCCATCACGCGTAGAACCTTGTGGGCTTAACCAGCTGTATGCTTTACGCTATGGCACCGTCCCGATTGTTAATAAAGTAGGGGGATTGAAAGATACCGTTCAGGATTTTGAGGATAATGGTTTTGGCATCTTACACGATGGTGCTACAGTCCATGAAGGCAGTTTTGCCATTCATAGAGCCATTGACTTTTATAACGCTGCCGAACGATTCAAAAAGAACCGTAACTTAATCATGAAAATTGACCATTCTTGGGACACCTCAGCCCAGGCCTATATCAATCTCTATAATTCTTTAATCCTATAACTATGTACCACGACAATGTAATTTCTATCATTTTGGGTGGTGGACAAGGCTCAAGACTGTACCCATTAACTGCAACACGTTCAAAACCAGCGGTTCCTATTGCAGGAAAATATAGATTGGTGGATATTCCTATTTCTAACTGTATCAATTCCGAAATCAAACGCATGTTCGTTTTGACCCAGTTTAACTCTGCCTCGTTGAACAAACATATTAAAAACACCTATCATTTCAGTTTTTTCAGTCAAGCGTTTGTTGACGTTTTAGCTGCGGAACAGACGATGTCAAGCGTGTCATGGTATCAAGGTACTGCAGATGCGGTACGTCAAAATATGCACCATTTTTTAAACTATGATTTTGAGTATGCGCTGATTCTTTCTGGCGACCAACTATACCAAATGGATTTTAACAAAATGATGGATGCTCATATCGCCAGTAATGCTGAAATAACCATTGCCACCTTGCCAGTAGTCGAAAAGGATGCGACTTCGTTTGGAATTTTAAAAACAGATGAGAACAACATCATTATCTCATTTATAGAAAAACCGGATGCAAGTTTATTACCTGAATGGACTTCTGAAGTCAGTGACAGCATGAAAGCGCAAGGCCGAAATCATTTAGCCTCTATGGGGATTTACGTCTTTAATAGACAGTTACTTATAGACCTTATGAATAACCCTGACACCAATGATTTTGGTAAGGAGATTATTCCGCAATCTATTGCAAGGCATAAAACCCTGAGTTATCAATTTGAAGGCTACTGGACAGATATTGGTAACGTGGATTCATTTTTTGAAGCCAATTTAGGTCTTACGGATGATATCCCTCAGTTTGATTTGTTCAATAGTAAAAACCGAATTTATACAAGGGCGCGGATGCTGCCAACTTCAAAAATAAGTGGAACGACACTGAATAAAGCAGTTATTGCCGATGGCTGCATCATTAATGCAGGAAAAATAGAGCATTCGGTCATTGGAATCCGCTCAAGAATAGGTCATGAATCTACCATCATCAACACTTATATGATGGGTAGTGATAGTTACCAAACGTTTGAAGAAGTGACCTCTACAACCGAAATCCCGATGGGTATTGGCCAGCGTTGCTTTATCAAAAACGCTATTATCGATAAAAATTGTCGTATTGGAAATGATGTGAGAATCAATGGTGATGCCAATTCAAAAGACATCGAAACAGATACTTATGTCATCAGACAAGGGATTGTGGTTGTCAAAAAAGGTGCTGTCATTCCGCATGGAACGGTTATTTAAATAGGATTATATTTTATTATAATAGCCGAGAAAACAATCAAGACCTTTTCGCATTTAGAGTCAATGGGTATTTTCTCGTGGTTTCTGTCAGTGAGGTATAACCATCGATTTCGATAAAAAGATTCCCTGCTGGTTTAAAATCAGGATCACTTTATTCATCAGAAGATATTAATCGAAAGACGCCACTCGAACCGAATTCTTTTCCTTATTGATCAATGAAAAACTGATTGATATCTGAGTTTGTCGTCATAGCAATAATATATACGACATCATTAAATTCGATGTTATCACTTAAAACCACAATTTCAAACCAAATAAGGAAGCAATTCTGCTGCCACAATTTCTCGGGGGCCTACCCAGCTGATGAAATTTTTCTCGGTGAAATCTAAAGTGGAATTTCGTGTACTTAAAAATACGCCTTGTCCTAAAGCATATCACAAAGCTATAATGTTGGATAGCAATATTTTAAGATCATAAAATATCCTGTTTAGGCGGTTCATTGGGCTCAAAATTGTAATATAATTTTTTTAAACTTCGTTTTAATAAAGTAAAGCGATAAATACCAATGACTAAGAAAACAGCACTGAAAACTAAGGAAAGGATAGCTAAATATTTAAAATCTGGAAAGTTTTTGAGTTGAAAGAATGCAATTCCACCTAATAATAAATACAATGATGATCGGATATAAGAAAGTAAGGTGCGCTCGTTGGCCAATCGCGTGCGTTCGATGGCGAGATAATCTCTTAAAATGACTTCTTGATCTGGTTTGAAATCACGTCCAAACTTCAAAAGTTTCATATTCTTAAAGCGCAATGGAGCTGGAACGATTCTTTTCATAAGTTTTTTTTAAAATTAAAATAATTTTTATCGGATTCAAATTTTCACAGTGATTAGTTACTAAGTCCACCCTGAAAAATGTTAAAAAACAGCCAATATCATGGCGCATAACCAACAAACTTTAACTGATTTAGTAATTTGCAAGTTTAACTCTACCAAAAGTAATGATTATGCAACTATATCCCATTGAAACTGGAAATTTCAAACTTGACGGAGGGGCCATGTTTGGGGTTGTGCCGAAATCAATTTGGCAACGTACCAATCCTGCCGATGCCAATAATATGATTGATATTGCAGCGCGCTGTTTGTTAATGGAAATGGACAACCGACTCATTTTGATTGATACTGGAATGGGGAATAAGCAAAACGATAAATTTTTTGGATACTACTATCTATATGGCAATGATTCTATAGATAGTTCCTTAAAAAAATATGGTTTTCATCGTGACGATATTACCGATGTGTTTATGACCCACTTACATTTTGATCATTGCGGCGGCAGCATCCAATGGAACAAAGATAGAACTGGTTATGAGCCCGCTTTTAAAAACGCACATTTTTGGAGTAATGACAAACATTGGAAATGGGCAACCCAGCCCAATAATCGAGAAAAAGCATCGTTTTTAAAGGAAAATATTCTGCCGATGGAAGAAAGTGGGCAACTCAAATTTATATCGCTTCCTGAAGATCGACTGCTAAAAAATTCTGAACTCGGTTTTGATATCTTTTTTGCTGATGGTCATACCGAGAAGCAAATGATTCCGCTGATCAAATATCAAGATAAAACCATCGCATTTGTGGCCGATTTGTTGCCAACGGTTGGGCATTTACCATCGCCTTTCATCATGGGTTATGATACGCGGCCTTTATTGACCTTGGATGAAAAGGAGTTATTTCTGAATACGGTTGCCGATCAAAATTATTATTTGTTTTTGGAACATGATGCGCATAATCAAATTATCACAGTAAAACATACGGACAAAGGCGTCCGTTTAGATC
>JBARDR010000817.1:0-5004 GCA_049795335.1 Gelidibacter sp.
CGATTATTCTAATGGCTTAAGAGGAGTGTTAAAAAGTCACTTTTTAAGAATAAGTATATTTAACATACTAATGTTGGTAGTGGCAATTATGCTATTATGGTCAAAACAATATTACTGGATATTATTAGGTTATATTACGCTTTTTTGTTTGCTCTTTCGCTATTACTTTTTAAACGTAAATTCAATTTCCTTTAATAGATAAAATAATATTGGTACAATCGATTGAATAATTCTAGAGCTATAATAACATAAACCATCTTCAATTAAGATTTAGATATTCCAGTATGAATTTTTAGATAGGTACGAACAATCGAATCACTCACATTTAAAAGAAAAATATAGTTCAAATGAAAATATGCTGAACTTGTTGAGATACACTAAAATGGAGGAAAGCAATTCGACAGTACCTGAGATGGACATTTCTTACAAGGATTGCATAAGGCTAATTTAAATAAACAAAATCTATGAGTTAAATAAAAGATCCCTCGACAGGCTCGGGATAAGCGACTCACACGCATTTCCCGAAAAGGGAAATGCGGTTCGCTGCTTACATATTTCTTCTATACTGACCTCCTACTTCAAATAACGCCTCCGTAATTTGACCTAAGGACGCTACTTTACAGACCTCCATCAAGGCTTCATAAATATTCTCGTTATGAATGGCTTTGTGTTGCAATTCTGTTAACATGGCTGCAATATTATTTCCTTTATGAAGGTTTTCAAGCGTTTTAATCTGCAATTGCTTCTCTTCCTCAGTGGCTCGGATGACTTCCTTCGGAATAACCGTTGGCGACCCTTGACTGCTTAAAAAAGTATTCACCCCAATAATTGGAAATTCGCCATTATGCTTCAACGTCTCATAATACAAGCTTTCTTCTTGAATTTTGCTGCGCTGGTACATGGTTTCCATGGCTCCCAGAACGCCACCTCTTTCAGTAATACGATCAAATTCCAGTAGAACAGCTTCTTCTACCAAATCGGTCAATTCTTCAATAATAAAAGAGCCTTGGATTGGGTTTTCGTTCTTCGCTAAACCCAACTCTTTATTGATAATCAATTGAATAGCCATGGCACGACGCACAGATTCTTCCGTTGGCGTGGTTATGGCTTCATCATAAGCATTTGTATGTAGCGAATTGCAGTTATCATAAATAGCATACAATGCCTGAAGCGTGGTACGAATGTCGTTAAAATCAATTTCCTGAGCATGTAAACTACGTCCAGAAGTTTGAATATGATATTTCAACATTTGTGCTCTTGGATCAGCGGCATATTTATTTTTCATCGCTTTTGCCCATGTTTTACGGGCAACGCGACCAATAACAGCATATTCTGGATCGATTCCGTTGGAGAAAAAGAAAGAGAGGTTAGGACCAAATTTATTAATGTCCATGCCTCTACTTAAATAATATTCCACATAAGTAAATCCGTTAGACAAGGTCAAGGCCAATTGCGTGATGGGATTCGCTCCTGCTTCTGCAATATGATATCCTGAGATAGACACCGAATAGAAATTGCGCACATTATTTTCAATAAAATATTCCTGTACGTCGCCCATCAATCGCAAGGCAAATTCAGTAGAAAAAATACAAGTGTTTTGAGCCTGGTCTTCCTTTAAAATATCCGCTTGAACGGTGCCACGCACTTGGGCAATCGTTTTAACCTTGATATCTTGGTAAACGTCATTAGGCAGTACCTGATCGCCCGTAACCCCCAAAAGCATTAATCCCAAGCCGTCATTTGTTTCAGGTAATTCGCCATTATAGATTGGACGTTCTACGCCTTTCTCTTTGTAGATTTTCGCGATTTTAGCCTCAACTTCCTTTTCAAGTCCGTTTTCTTTAATATAAAGTTCACATTGCTGATCAATCGCGGCATTCATAAAAAAGCCCAACAACATTGGCGCAGGGCCATTAATTGTCATACTGACCGAAGTCATCGGATGTGACAGATTAAATCCAGAATACAGTTTTTTGGCATCATCCAAACAGCAGATACTCACCCCCGCATTTCCGATTTTCCCGTAAATATCCGGTCGTAGATCTGGATCGTTACCGTAAAGCGTGACACTATCAAAAGCCGTTGACAAACGTTTGGCCGGCAAGCCCATGCTTACGTAATGGAAACGTCTGTTAGTTCTTTCTGGTCCACCTTCGCCTGCAAACATACGCGCTGGATCTTCTCCAGTTCTTTTAAAAGGATATAATCCAGAAGTAAAAGGAAATTCGCCAGGCACATTTTCCTGAAGAATCCATCTTAAAATATCGCCCCAAGCTTGGTATTTTGGAAGCGCTACTTTCGGAATCTGCAAATGCGAAAGCGACTCGGTGTGTGTTTCAATTTTTATTTCCTTATCGCGTACTTTAAATGAATAGATAGGATTCCTGTAGGTATTAACCTTTTTATCCCAACCGGTAATAACTTCCCAATTATAAGGGTCGAGATTCAATTTGACACGGTCAAATTCGGCCACCAATAATTTTATAAAATCCTTATTCTCAATCTCACCTGAATTGACCGATTGACTTTCAATTCCTGCCTTGTCCAATTCTGGAGCATGTCCAATAACCGATTCGATTGTTTTATAAATACCAAAGAGTTTTTGCGCCACTTCCACTTGCTCATTGGCCGTTTTATCATAAGCGCGATTGCTTTCTGCAATTTCCGATAGATATCGTGTTCTTGCAGGTGGAATGACAAAAATCTTCTCGCTCATTTCTTCAGAAATGGTATAAGAAGAATTTAAATCGGCATGCGTTTTTTCAACAATCTTATCCATAATCGCTTTGTAAAGCGTGTTCATTCCTGGATCATTAAATTGCGAAGCAATCGTTCCGTAAACGGGTAAATCCTTTTGGTCAACATCCCATAATAGATGATTACGCACATACTGTTTTTTCACATCGCGCAAAGCATCCAAAGATCCACGTTTGTCAAATTTGTTGATGGCTACCAAATCAGCGAAATCAAGCATATCGATCTTTTCCAACTGCGTGGCTGCACCAAATTCAGGTGTCATGACGTATAAGGACACATCAGAATGCTCAATGATTTCAGTATCCGACTGACCAATTCCTGAGGTTTCTAAAATGATCAAGTCATATTTAGCGGCTTTCAGCACCTCTGTAGCCTCATGCACATATTTTGACAATGCTAAATTAGCTTGTCGCGTTGCCAAACTACGCATATAAACACGTGAGTTGTTGATGGAGTTCATACGGATACGGTCGCCCAATAAAGCGCCGCCCGTTTTTCGTTTGGAAGGATCCACAGAAACCAAGGCCACTGTTTTCTCAGGAAAATCGATTAAAAATCGACGTACCAATTCATCCACCAAAGATGATTTTCCCGCACCACCCGTTCCAGTAATTCCGAGAACTGGTGTTTTTGAGGTTTTATTGATATCGTGAATTTTATCTAAGGTCTCTTTTGCAACTTCAGGAAAATTTTCAGCAGAAGAAATAATCCGTGCGATCGCTCTTGGATTTTTCCTCTTCAGTTCCTCCAATTCGCCATTAAGGACATCGCCAATGGGATAATCAGAAGTTTGTACCAAATCATTGATCATCCCTTGCAAACCAAGCGCTCTTCCATCATCCGGAGAATAAATCCTAGTAATCCCATAATCCATCAATTCTTGGATTTCTTCAGGAAGAATTACACCACCACCGCCACCAAAAATCTTGATATGGCCCGCACCTTTTTCCTTTAACAGATCATACATGTATTTAAAATACTCATTATGCCCACCTTGATATGAGGTTAAAGCAATGGCATTGGCATCTTCTTGAATAGCAGTATTAACCACTTCTTCAACACTTCTATCATGGCCTAAATGAATGACCTCGACTCCTGTGGACTGAATAATGCGACGCATGATGTTAATGGCGGCATCGTGCCCGTCAAAAAGGGAAGCAGCAGTTACGATCCTAACTTTATTTTTTGGCTTATATGGCGTTATTTGTATCATTGGTGAAATTTGAATTTATACTTCCGGCAAATTTACAGATTTTATAAAGGAAGTGCACCACTATTAAGAATAGATTACACTAGCCTGAGGAATACCTCTCATTCGTTAAAATAGATAGATTGAACCTCGATGAATTACTCAAAGATTACCCCAAAACCAAGATATCTGAACTTTTTGCTATATTTTTGCGCTTACTAAAAATAAATTATTTATGAAAAAATCGTTAGTTGTTTTACTCGCACTATTTACAATGAATTCTTGTGCAGAATTACAAAGTGTGGTCGATTCTTTACCACAACAAGGAGGTATTTTAAACAATGCTGATATTGCATCGGGCCTTAGACAAGCCTTAGATTTAGGAATTGAGAAACAAGTGGCCAAATTGACCAAAACAGATGGTTTTTATAGAAATGAGCTGGTTAAAATACTTTTACCGGCCGAATTACAAAAAGTTGACAAAGGCTTGCGTGATATAGGCTTGGGCAGTTTAGCGGATGAAGGTTTGAAAGCGCTTAATAGAGCTGCGGAAGATGCGGTTAAAGAAGCAACTCCTATTTTTGTTAGTGCCGTTAAGGAAATCACTTTTGGAGATGCTAAAAACATCCTCATGGGCACGGATGATGCCGCAACAAAATATCTAACCAGTAAGACACAAACTTCATTATATAATAAGTTCCATCCCGTAATCAACAATTCGTTTGCTAAAGTTGGAGCGGATAAAATTTGGACAAACTTAATTAATAGATATAACGCCATTCCTTTCACGACTAAAGTCAATCCAGATTTAACCGATTATGTTACCGCTGAAGCCTTAAAAGGTGTCTATACCATGATTGCTGTTGAAGAAAAAGAAATCAGAAATTCGGTGGGTGCCAGAAGTACAGACTTGTTACGAAAAGTATTCGCTCTTCAGGATAGAAAATAAATCAAGGATTTTAGAGCTATTTAAATTAGATCGATGATTAAGCGAAATCCTACTTTTGGACTTCGTTTTGATTTGTAAAAACAGGATTAATGAAGTCGGCTGAAACAAT